>CBDUZB010000013.1:0-16544 GCA_965371605.1 uncultured bacterium | reverse complement strand
TCTCCGCCTTTTTCTATTCTTTCTATTACATCTCTAATTATAAATTCCGGCTCTCTCCTGACAATAATATCTATAGGATCTTTCGATAAACAATACTTCGGCATAAAAGTCGGATGTGACCCGAAAATCATAGTAATAAGATTATTATTTTTTTTCTTTAAATCAGCTAATATTGAAACATCCTCATTGAATGTCATCATAGAAGTAGTCATAATAACTACTTTATATTCATTAATCCGCCTTTTTAAATCATCAAAAACTTTCCTATTGGCAGCGGCATCCAATAATTCCACCCGACAGGCATTCTCCTTCAAAACTGTAGCTACATATACGAGATTAAGCGGTGGAAATTTAGTTCCTCCTATTCTTTTCCCCTGACACCAACATCCATAAATTAAATCACGAACGACATTCCCGGTAATTTTAGTAAACGGATTTAAAATTAGTACTTTCATGATTTATGTGTTTTATCCTTTCCTTAATTTCAATAACCTGGTTTTGTAAAGAATAAAATATTTATGTAAAGGGTAGTTTAATAAAATATTTTTTTTGAAAAGTTTCGGAAAAATTGAGCAAGTTCAAATTTTATTTAGTCTGCAATTTATTCTTCTATAGGGCACAACTTAACTACAAATCTATATCCCAATATATAAGTAATTCTTTTTACTTCTACTATCTTAAAAAAAGTCTTACTCGTGTGTTTATAACAATTATAAACTACCGGATGGGTCAAAAAATTACCCCGGTATAACCCTTCAGTATGCGGATTACAAAACCCAACCCGATATAAAGAACCAATTAAAAAAGACATAATTGCCGTTGCCCGGGAAAAAAACTCCATATCAACGATTACATCCAGCTTTTCTTTTCTTAAAATGATAATATTTTTTAAACTACTTAGTATAATGGAAATCATTGAAGAATTATCAACTGTTAATATGTTTTGATTATCTACTACACCCAAAAGTTCACAGGTTGTCTTGTTCTCTTTAAAAGTCATGAAATAAATTCTACAACCAGGATATTGTTTCTTAAATTCTCTTACTGCCGGAAAAGAAAGAATAATACTTCCCATCCCCCAAAGCTTAATAAATAAGACTTTTTTATAACTAACAGATTAATTTATTTATCACAAAAAGCGTAGAACATACCGGTATACTAAAATAATAATCAATCATTCATCTGCATTTTTACGGTTTATTTTCCTTTTCATTTAATTCTTGTCGACCGAATTTTTCTATTATATTTTTATTGTATTTTGTGTTTTTTATAAATATTACCGCCCAGTCATCCTGATAAATTAACCTCCAATTTGTATCTCTTATTAATATTTGAGTAAGAGGTTTTTCCCTTCTCCAAAGAATGAAATTGACTTTATACTTCTCAAGAACATTCTGCCACCCAGGTTCAATACTCTGAACATTGCAATATTCCCGCAGCAATTTATCTCCATATACTTGCGTTCTTCCATCAAAAGCAACCTTATACTCGGGATATAACATATAGATTAAATATGACCCCCAAAGTAAAGAATTAAACATTGGCCCGGGCAGTTTATTCTCTTTAATAAATTCAACGGCTTCTATTGGATAAGCTCTTGCCTGCACACAAGATTTGATTTCTTTACTATATGGAAACCGTAAATTAATAATGATTATCAATCCACAAAGAAAAAACCAATTAAAAACCGGAGAATATTTTTTTAAAAATACTTCTCCATACGGTTTCTCATTCCCGAAGGAATTATTCTCAGACTTTTCTTTAAATTTACTTGAAATTAAATTAATTACGTCCTTTAAATAAGGCGCATAAATAGAAGCCGTAACAATTCCCCAAAAAGGCATATTACGAAGAGCATAAAAGGCCTGGTGAGTAAATCCAAAAAAAATACACCATTCAGTAAAATCAGGACGGCGCGGAGAACAAATCAAGGATAAAAAAGCAATAAATATTAATATTTCAAAAAGAAAAACTAAAGACAAATGAAAACTTGGAGAACGCATCTCGCCCGAAACCTCTGCTGTTGTTCCCATAACAACAAACTCATACGCTTGAAAAAAAATACGATAAGTATATGGATTGAGAAAACTAACGACTACACAGATTAACAATATCTTTCCTAATTTTTTTATTCGCTCCGGAGATAGTCGCGGATTATCCGACCAATCAAGCCGATTTCTGAAATGTTCCCCTATCATATATAAAGCTATAAGTAGCCATCCTATTATAAAATAAATATGTAAATTTACCCAAAACAGCATAATGAAAGGTAACACCCAGAGATAATCTTTATTCCTGTATTTATATTCTGAAAGGACATATGCAAATACCCCGGTAAAAACAAATGAAAAAAGCTGTGGCCTTTCCTCCCAGGAAGGGCCAAAAGAAACAATAATTATAAAACTAATTATAATCGATAAATTAAAGTTTTCCGTGCGATTAAAAACCGTTTTTAAAATTATGCCAAAAACAGCAGTAATTAAAAAAGCTCTTAATATTATCAACCAATTTACACCAAAAAGACTAATTTTAAAAAAAATTATCTCAGCTAACCAACTATATGCTATCCACGACTTGGATAAAGCGGTATAGGAAAAAATTTCTGTTTGAGGAAAAACTCTGTTTTCAAGAATATATCTACCTGTTGCAAGATGCCGCCAGATATCCGGCTCAAACATTTTTATTCCCAATCCAATCCAAAAAATTATCCCCAAAAAACAAACAATTATCAATCGTCTGGTGGTTAAAATTTTCAAGAAATTTAATTTCTTTCTCTTATCCATGTTTTCACCCTTCTACTTGTTTGCTTTCTTCTTTTTTTATTTTTTCTTTTACCTTTTTTTCATATTTATTTATAAATACCCTGTTTTGGGGAATATCTCTTATGAATATCACGGCTATATCATCAAAATAAATTAATTTCCAATTATTCATCAGCAAAAAAACTTCGGTTAAAGGAAGTTTTCTTGGCCACAAAACAAAGTTTACTTCGTGTTTTTTAAATTTTTTTTCCCACCCCAGTGAAAGGCTCCAAATATCACTACACTCCGTTAAAAATTCATCTCCGTATGCCTGTGTTCTTCCATCCACAAATACTTTCCATTCAGGATAAAGGGAATAAATCAAATAGCCACCCCAATTGAAAGAATTAAACATCTTTCCGGGAAGGCGGTTTTCCTTAATAAATGTAACTGCTCCTACAGGAAAATCTTTCATATTTACACAAGATTCAAGTTTTGCATCTCTCGGAAAAAAAGAAACAATTGTTACAATTAATGCTCCTAATAGCACCCAATTAGTCAGAAAGTATATTCTTTGTTCCCCAAATGGAGACTTTTGAGAAAGGTCGATTAGAGTTTCATCTTCTACAAAATTTTGATTTCCTTTAAGTTCTATAAAAAAATCTCCTAAGTGCCGGCCTATTATCGGAGCCATAACAATAGCCCAAAAAGGTAAATCACGAACAGAATATAATGCTTGATAAGTAAATGTTATAAAAAGAATTATTGTTATTAACGAAGGCCTTTTCTTTGCAACGGAAAGGGAAAAAATCAAAATAAAAAACATTATTTCAAAAAGAAAAACTCGATTACAATGAAAATTGAGAGACTGTAATTCTGAAATATTTGATCGCGCCCATTGTTGTCCGGTAAGCCGAAGTACTTCAATAAATATACGGTAGGTATAAGGATTAATAAAGCAAACGAATAAACTAATTAGTGTTATTTTGAGTAAAAGTCTCTGTTTTTTTATTTCACTTTCTTCATTCTCCCCAAACAAAAACCATCCTTTAAAAACGCTACAAAATAAATATATAAAAATTAAAAACAAGCCTACCACAAAATAAATATGTAAATTTACCCAAAAAAGCATTATTAAAGGAATAAACCAAAGTATTTTTGTATCATTATCATATTCAAATTTATTTAAGATATAAACGAAAAAAGCAGTAAACAGAAAAGAAAAGAGCTGGGGACGTAACAACCAGGAACCTGAAGAAACATGCATCATAAAAAGAGTAATCAATACAGAAAGGTTAAAATTTTTATTTGAAGCAAGATAGGTTGTTTTTAAAACCACCATAAAAGTAATTATAATCAAACATGTTTTCAAAAGAATCAACCAGTTAAAACCTAAAATACTCACATAATAAAAAATTATTTCCGTTAACCAACTATAAGCTATCCATGGATGAAATAAAGCAGTATGAGAAAAGGTATTACAAAAAGGAAAAATTTTTTGGGAAACTATATATTGCCCGGTGCGTAAATGCCACCAAATATCACAACAAGAATATTTTTTTAAAGCTAAACAAAAAACAAAACCGAAAAGATAAATAATTACTAAATATTTTGCCTTGAGTTTATAAAAGACACCCTTTCTTTCTTCCAATCCCATTTTAATTTTCAAAATTTCCTTCTTCTCCACATTCAAATCACCACTTTATTTTGACTCAATCACAACTTTAATTCCACCCAATTTATTGGTTATTATATTATAAAATAAAGCGATTAAAATGACTATTACAGAAACAACTATACTGAAAATTATTGCATAAAGAATTACAGCAAAAAATCCCACCAATATTCCGCCGGTTGTCAGGCTTTGTGTAAACAACGCATAAACGAAAGATACTATCCCTATTACCAAGCCAAGCAAAAAAAAGACAAAACTACAATTTTTAACAATTGATTTAACCTCTATTTTTTTTAGTTCTATTAACATTTTTAAAAAATTTAAAAACCTCCTTTTTGTTATTTCATATCATTTTTTCAAAAACAATAATTGTTTTTGGCCCTTTTTCTTCTTCTTTGGCCAACATTAATATGCTTATTTCCTTCTCACCCGAAAAATTCATGACTTTTTTTACAATCTTCCCCTTACTGGTAAAGGCCTTATTTAATAATGCAATAAATTCTTCATCCTTAATTACATCTAACAAGTGGGACCCAACTATTTTGTCTTTTTCTAAACCCACCCACTCCTCCCCTTGAGTTATATTAGAAAAAACTATATTATTATCTACATTTACAACCATTACTTTTTTATTGCCATTCTTCAAAACAGTATTCAATATTTCTCCTAATCTTGCCATCTCTGCTAATGAATACTTTTCGCTCTTTTCTTCATGAAAAGCAAACTCCTTTTTTATTTGTTTAATAAAATTTTCTATTCCTCCTGATATTTCACCTATGACGTCTTTCGTTTTTATATGAACTTTATATTCAAAATATTGCCCCCCCAGCAGTCCTATCGCTTCTTTAATCTTGTGTAAAGGTTTAGAAATTTTGTAATTAATTAATAAAAAAACTTCCACTCCTAACAAAACAATGCTTATCCCAATAAAAAGATTTATTTTGGAAATAAATCTTTTTAATTCTTCTTCCACATCCTTCCTTGACAAACCAAAACGTAAAACACCTATCTTCTCCCCCAAACTCATTAGTGGAATTCCATAATCATACAATCTCTGACTTCCTCTTTGATAAGATTGAATAGAGAGTTTACTGGCCGCCAAAGCTTTTCGGGTAATATCATCAGTATATTCCTTGCCCAATTTATAAACATTGGTATGCCCAATAACAACCCCTCTTCCATCTAGAATGACATTATACTCTACATTCTCTTGCTGTCGTAAAGAATTCAGTATATTCAACAAAAAAATATCATCCTGTTCTTCCAATGCTTTTACACACCAGGGAACAAAGACTTTAGCAAAAATCTTCCCTTTTTTTTGAAGTTCTTCTTCTAAGCCGTCTCTTCTATCATCAATAATTGTTTTTCTTCCAACAAGCAAAAGAACAAAAAGGAACATTACAAACAAAAAACAAATCCTAACATTTAATGACTTACCCCCTAATTTATCAAAAACCTTGGAAATAAAACTTTCCTTACTTCCTGAACCCCCTTTTTTTCTAAACATTTTTTTAAAATTCATTTTTTTTATCCCTTAATGTCTCAATTTTCGTAATTCTTTTTTAATTTCTTTAATACTTGTTCTTGTTTTCTCATGGTTAGGATTTATTCTTAAAACCGTTTCCCACTCAGAAACAGCTTCTTCTAAAAACCCATTCTGGTAATAATACAACCCCGTAATATAATGTTTCTCCGCTTGTTCAATATCCGACTGAGTTATTTCACGACGTTTTATTTCAGATAAATCGCTAGATTTCCTATCAGAAGAGACAGTAACCTCCTTTGCTCTTGATTTTGTTTGGGGGTTTGGTTTTAAAGCAAGAAGAGCCAGTTGTTCTCTTGCTTGTGATAAATAACTAAGCACCTTTGAAGAACCCGGACTAAACCGTAATGCATTTTTAAAAGACTTGATAGATTTCTTATAATTCCTGCTTTCAAAATATTTTTTACCTCTATTAAAATGATAATTGGTTAAACTTCTCTTTATTTCCTTCCTTTTTGCCAGTCCGGCTTTATGGCGTGGAGACAATGCAAGTAATTTTTTAAATACCACCAAAGCCTCTTCCTTCTTTCCTTTTCTATAAAGAACAATCCCCTCTTTGTATAAGCTCCTTATCTTTTGCTTAAAAACTTCATCCTTAGCAATTTGAATAAGTTTAAGCACATTACCATAATTAGGATCTATTTTTGCTACAATATACCATTTTGCCAAAGCCAATGCATATTTTCTTCCTTTATAAAAACTTAAACCTTCCTGATAATAAACTTCCGTTAAATGTTTTGTTGCCCTCTTTATCAAATTCCTGCAATCCTTATATCCCGGGCTAAGTACAAGTGTTTTTCGCCAAAGTTCAACGGCATTTACCAAATCTCCCTGAGTATAAAAATCTAATCCCCGCTGATAATATCTCTCCACAACCCTCTTCTTTGCCCTGCCCGTTCCCCCGCATCTAATTATTTCATCAATCCCCTCTTTGAAAATCGAAATATTTTTATTTTTTGGATCAATAAGCAACATTTCTTTTAATATTCCCAGAGCATTCTCAAACCTGTTTTTCTTATAAGATAACATTGCATCTTTATAAAAAAAATCAAGCATCTTTTTCATTATTCTCTCTTCCTTTTCCTTAACTATCTCTTGATAAACAATTTTATCGTCTCCTCGGACAATAGGCTTTATTTTATGCAGTTTATTCATTTCGTCAATTTGTTTACTTGCAAATACCCCTAAAACACCGCTCAATACCCAATATAGCATTACAATGGTTATTTTCAAAATGATATTTATCTTCACTAATTCTACCTCTCTTTTATAAATTGTACTCTCCCTAACCTATAATCCTACCATCCCCCAAACAATAAATATTCAGGTTTATTTTAATTTTATTTCTAAACTATCTCTATATTATCACCCTTTTGGGTTTTAGTTTCAAAAATTTTTCCGGCAGGAAGTTCAACTACTCCATAAGCATTCCAAATCCATGGACTTATTCCGTAAGGCCGCAAATTTGAAATAATTTTCATAATCTTGTGTTCCTTATTGAAAAAAATCACATCAATCGAAAAACGCATAAAAAAAGTATGAATGGATGAAGTCTTCAAAATTATTAGTCCCTCTTTTTCATTTAAAGACTTCCTCCCCATCAAACCAATCAATCGCGAAACAAAAGTATTTGCTTCCTTTGCATTTTCTGCCAAAAGGCAGTTTCGAGTAAGATTAAAAACTTTTTTTACTATCACATCCCCCCCGTAAAGTATTTTATAATCAAAGGAACAAGAATTATTACAAAAGTCATTGGAAAAATAAAAATTATCATTGGGAATATCATTTTAGTCCCAATTTGTGCTGCTCTTTTCTCGGCCATTTGCAAACGTTTTATTCTTATTTCTGCCCCATAGTCACGCATAATAACTACAAGATCTGTCCCTAATTCTTCCGTTTGAAGAAGCACGGAAATAAAAGCACTAATTTCCGAAATATCTACTCTTTTAGCAAGATTTTTCAAGGCATCCCTTCTGGTCAAACCCAGTTTTATTTCGCCCAACATTAAATTTATTTCTTCAATAAGAGGATCTTTCTTTTTTCCTTTTTGTTTAGTGATTATTTTATCAAAAGCCGACATAAAATCCAAGCCTGCCTCTACGCACAAGGTCAAAAGATCTACTACCCCGGGCAAAGAAATACGAATATCCTCCGCTCTGGCCTTTATTTTGTTTGCGATATAATAATCAGGAATAAAGAAACTTAATACAACTATACACACCAAAATTAACGGATTGACTATAATCCCCTGCATATACAAAAACCCTGCTATAATAAGCCCTGAAACCACTGCAACTTCTTTGAAAACTAAAATATCTCCGGGCCTAAGGTTAGATTGTTTTCCCAATTTCGCCAATTGTTGTTCTATTTTTATTTTTATTTTTCCCTGCGTAAAAAATTTTTTATTGAATTTTTTTAAAATTCGTTTAACAGAATTAGCCAAATCTTTCTTTTTTTCTTCTACGGCTTCATCTTCCAATGAAAACAAGTCCGTAACTATATAATCATCCGGTTCATTCCTTTTTTCCCTCATTAAATATAAAAAATAAGCTACTTGAAAAACTGCAACAAACCACAAAATCATAATTGCTATTATTGTCATTTTTACTCCTATTAACCGCTTAATTCCCTTTCATAGATTCTATCGTTTTTATCCATCCAACTAATTTAGTTTCACTTATCAGTATTATTTAAACCCTTACTTTCGCCATTTTAAAAACAATAAAAATCCCTATTATCTGCCACCCCGTAGCTATTATCAATATGATTACACCAACCGGATGTTTAAACAAAGGAGTTATAAATCCAGGTTGCATTACGGATAAAGCCGCCGCCAATCCCCATGGAAGAACAAAGGATATTGTAGATTCTAATATTCCCTGTGCAGTCAAAACCTGAATTTTCCGCTTCAAAACATAATTATCTCTGATGGAACGAACGACCTGATCCAGAATTTTGGTAATATCTCCCCCTGATTCCCGCTGAATAACCATCGCTGTAACAATAAATCTTACCAACTCACTCTCGATGCGAAGAGCTAAATTTTCTAAACTCATCTCCAGCGTAGAGCCAATACGCGTTTCTTGAAGGACTAATTTGAATTCATCACTGACAGGGGAGGGCATATCACGAACAATTAATTGTATCCCCTGGGTTAAATCAAGGCCTGCTTTTAAAGAATTCGAAAGCAATATCAACGCTTCTACCAATTGTTCTTCGAATCTTTTAACACGTCTCGCTTTAGCAAATTTTAATAATACCCGGGGCAATCCCAAACTCGCCAGCGCCGCAATAACAGCTAGTACTACATTGTTTGTCATAAAATAGACAACAGTTCCGACAATTAACATTCCTGAGATGACGTAAAGCCCAAATTGTGTCTCTTTAACTTTGACAAACATCCCTCCCAAATCAACGGTTGTGCTTTTTACTATTTTTTTATAATATCCACTGTAACGAAAAACCAACAAACTTATCGTCTGATAAATAAACATCCCCACTAACCACAAGAAAAAAGCTATTAAAAACGTCGCTCCAAACTTTAATAAAATCATTTTACCAAAACTCCTTTAATTTTATTTTCTTTACCCAGTTATATCTTTTCCGCTTTTTTCCATCCGAAAAACTTCTATCGGCAAATTAACTTCCTGAGTTTTAAATTCAGGATAACATTTAGGAATATTTCCTGTGGCCCGAAAAAACCCCATTACTTTTTTATCTTCTATACCCGTTCGCTGAAAAACAAAAATATCCTGCGTTGTAATAATATCTTTTTCCCTTCCTGTTACCTCAGTCACTTTAGTTACTTTCCTTGTCCCATCCGAAAAACGGGTTAATTGAACTACGAAATGTATAGCGGAAGCAATTTGTTCCCGAATTGCCCGTAAAGGCAATTCCGCCCCTGCCATAAGTATCATTGTTTCCAATCTACTCAGCATATCACGGGGAGAATTCGCATGTATGGTTGACAAAGAACCTTCGTGTCCGGTATTCATTGCCTGCAACATATCCAATGCTTCAGATCCCCGGCACTCACCTATCACAATACGATCCGGCCGCATACGCAAAGTATTTCTTACCAAATCACGTATAGTCACCTCGCCTTTCCCTTCAATATTAGGCGGCCGTGATTCTAACCGCCCCACATGTACTTGTTTTAGTTTTAACTCAGCAGTATCTTCTACCGTAATAATCCTTTCACCATCCGGAATAGCTGCCGATAAAATATTCAACAAAGTAGTCTTCCCCGTTCCCGTTCCTCCCGAAATAATTATATTCTTTTTTATCCTAACACTTGCGGATAAAAACTGAAAAATTTCCTTACTGATAGCACCCATCTTTATCAAAGCCTCTCCGGTCAACGGATCTTTAGGAAATCGCCTGATGGTAAGCATTGGCCCTTGTAATGTCAGGGGAGAAATAATAGCATTTATTCTGGAGCCGTCTTTAAGCCGGGCATCCACATACGGCATACTTTCATCTATTCTTCGGCCCAAAGGAGCAACTATTTTTCTAATTACCTGAACAACCTGGTCATTATTGATAAACTTCCGATCAGTGAGATACAGTTTACCACCTTGTTCAACATAAATTTGATCGAACTTATTTACCATTATTTCCGTAACAGAAGGCTCTTCCATTAAGGCCTCTAAGGGGCCTAGCCCTAATGCTTCATCCACTATTTCCGCAATTAAGTCTTCTCTCTCCTGCCTGGACATAGAATCAACATCTATTTCCGTGCTTAAAATAAGTGCGGCTGCTCTTTCAACAATCATCTTCACTTGTTGACTTTTAGCGTTCGAAATAAAGTCTATTTTTCTCACATCCAATCGTTTAATTAATTGTTTATGAATCTTTTGTTTCAACTCATTACGGCTTGCTTCCTCTTCTTCCTTTTTTATTTTCTCCTCTTCTGATAATTCGTCAACAATAAAATTCTTATTTTCTACTTTTCCCTTTTTCACAACCATATCAAATCTATTCAATAACCCATCCAAAACGCTCACTTTTTCTATCTTCCTGCCCCGTTGCGGAACATTAAGCATAATTCCTCTTATCCTTCTAATGCTTTCCGAAAAATCGCTGTGCGGTTCATTTACTATTAAAGGCTTTCTCTTGTCTATTGATCGCGAAACTAATTTATCCTGAGGGATAAGCTCCTCAACTTTCTTTCCAAAAACACGTAAAGAAGAATTCATTTCTCCGCTTTTTACTGCCCCTTTTATATCAAATTGATTTAAAACAAGACAAAATTTAGCAAAACTAAATTTATAAGAAGCAATTGTTCTAAACTTATCAATGCTTTGTCTGAGAAAAATATTAGAAGGCATAAAAATCCAAAAAATTATGTCCGCAAAATCAAAAACTAATATTCCCTTTTTCGTTAGATCACTCTCCATATCTACTATTAAAGAATAAACTTTATTTAACCCGATTAAAACCCTGGCAACCTGGTTGAGAGAAATATCTGCCGCTACTTTTTCACTAGGCGCCAAAGCCAAAACCCCCACTCCCCACTTATTAAAACCTATCCGGCCTCTTAGAAATTCCCCATCTAAAACATCTCTCTGCAGTACTATGGACATTTCTGAAATATATGAGGCGGAAACATCTAACATTTGTGCTACTTCTCCCTTACAAAGGGGATCTAAATCAACAATCACTATCTGTCTTTTAGCCCTCATAGCCCAATCAATTGCTACATTGACAGCTATTACCGTTTTCCCCATTCCTCTCTGGGGACCGGAAAAAACAATTATCCTTTCATTACCATTTTCCATTTTTCTATTCATCCCCTTTAATTATTTTACTAACTTAAAAGTTACAAACATAACTAACGAGGTTTCTATATTCGCAGTATCTGCATACGTAAAAAAGGCATCCCCAATGAGGGGAATATATCCTAATAAAGGAACCCTCCTTTTACTGACTATCTTTGAATCTTTCTTTAACCCGGCAATAACCAATGTTTGTCCGCTTTTTATCATTACCTTATTAGTCATTTCCCGCTTGGTAAAAGAAGGAAGGCGATACACTCCATAATTATACCAATCCCCTAATTCCACAACTCCCACACTCAAATTAGCCGAAATATTTCTATTATCAACCACGACAGGTTCAACATCTAAGGATACTCCGTATTCCTTCCATTCAATGACGATATCATCATTTGAGGTATAAACATAAGGAATCTCTCCCCCTACTAAAAAATGGGCTTTCGAACCACTCTCAGTAACTAATTTAGGATTAGCTAAAAAACGGGCTTCATTATTATTGATCAAAGCATGGAGGGAACTCGTAAAAGGAGTAGTTCTAAAAACCGTCCCCATTTTATAAATATCATAAGGCATTCCCGAAGAAAGAGCGTTGTCTCCTAAAATCGAAGGAATACTCCCTTCTTCAAAACTAAAAGCATCCGCCCACTCTATTCCCAATTTTTTAAGATTTGTTTCCGTTATTTCTATTGCATCAACACTTATTTCTACCATTCGTCTCGCACCATAAACAAATGTTGTCTTTCCAAACAACCCATATCCTTGCAGGAGAACAACCCCTAAAAAAATTTTGCCAACTACTATAATGATTCCCTTTTTCACTTTCCCTCCTTTTCTGCACTCGTCGTCTCTTTCTCTTCCTCCTGCCCAATATCTTTTTCATCGCTTACAATTTTAGAGGATCTAGGTGCTTTCTGTTTTTCATAAAGAGCAGGCTGTGAAGTCTTTTTTATGTCATTAATTTTGCTATCGTTGTAGGAACGCACAATATAAGTAATTTTCCCTTGCCCTGTAGCCAAAGTAAACAACTGACATTGTTCCGGGGTTAAAGAAAAAGTCATGAAATTTCCTTTTTCCCCTCCAGCACCAAAATCAGATCCTATACTTAGAACAATAATGTTTTGTAATCGGGTAAAAACACAATTTCCCGGATAATTAAGATCGGGCAAGGTAAGCAAAAGATCCAAATGATCCCCCGGATTAATTAAAGATAATAAATTCCCCTCTCCTTTCACTACAATTCCGCGCATCCCCATTGGGACTTTAACCGATAAACCTGTTTCCTTACTCACCGGAACTAAACTGGATTGTAAAACTTGCATCCCCCGAGAAATGGGAATTAAATTAACCAAACCTTCCGCTGCTTTTGGATCACGAATTGCCTTGGGCTGAATATATTTTTGCGGTATTTCCATAAACCCTAACATACTAGTTTTAATTACACTCCTTTTGGGAATATTTCGCACTGCCACTACCACCCGGCTTTTAATTAATCCTCGTTCTAATGCTTTTTCCTTATTCGCCAAATACCACCCATTAAACACCACGGCCAATATCCCCGCAATCCCCGCAATTATTAATCCCGCTTTTCCACCCATTTCCTTTCCTCCTTAATTATTAATCTTCTTTTTTTTCGCCATTCTCTATATAATATTATTACTCACCTTACCTGAAATAAGGTGAGTAATAATATTATCTTAACTTGTTCTTAAATTTTCGTTTCAAACCCAAAATTAATTTGTTTTTAAAAAACAATCATTCCTATCTCTTATATTTTCCTCATCACACAAAACCCATGAATTTTATAATCATTTCCCTCCCCGGCAAAAAACGCTAATACCGCAGGAAGAATATACTTATAACTAATATTTACACTTACACTATCTCCTCCAGATTCACACTCTAAATCACGGATATCCCAATCCGGCGGCATCACCCCTGCTGCCGACAATCTTGCTGAAGTAAACGGATCTGTCCAATCTTTACTTTCCTCTACTACATAAGTTCGACAAAAATAATAAGCGGCATGATTGGCAACGATGATATTATTACAAATATCCCAGACAATCATCATCAGAAACAAAGAATATATTAATAAAGGAGAAACTAACAAAAACTCAATCATCGTTTGCCCTTTTCTTCCTTTTGTTTTTCTCCACATACCCTTTACCTCTCTTCCTTTACTCCTACGTTACTACCAATGTTTTAATAAATTTACCGATTCTTATGCTTACCTCGTTTTAGGAACACTCACCCTGGGAATATTTACTTTCGGAACACGAGGTTTCTTTATTTCAGAAACATCCATTTTCGGAATTTTTGGCCTCTTTATCTCTGGAATATTTATCCCTGAGACATCCACTTTTTCCACGGGAACAATATTTATTTGAGGAATTTTCGGCTTTTCTATTTCAGGAATATTTACTTTAGAAACAGCCGCGGAAAAACTAAACATTTTCTCCAGTTTTTCCATCACAGACCCCATAATTCTCCCTCTTTCTCCATCTATTGCTCTCCCTACGGTCGTACGTATAAGTACTTCCCTTGTCAAGAGAACAACAATCAAGCCCAGGAAAACCTTTTTCACGTTCACACTAATTTTTACTTTCTTAGCCAATATTCCCACTCCGCTTCCTTTTCTGCACTAAACCGCTTCCCCCACAACAAAACCAAGTACTTCCCTATTATACCAAATTCATATTTCTCTGTTCATCACTCACCAGAAAAACTCGCATCCATTTCACTTGCTCCATCCGCAATTTCTGCTCCAGCAGCATTATAAGCGTTGCCAACCTGGTCTTTAAAATAACTCAGTCCGGCAATAGCTCCCAAGACCACTACTGCTAACAAAACTAAATATTCTACCAAACTCTGTCCTATACGTCGTCTTTTACTTTTCTTTCTTTTAAGCATTTTTTTTCACCCTCCTTTTTTGGTAACACTCGAATTCTTCCTTTTTTATCCGGTTTAAAAATAATTATCCACCAAAACTCGCAATACTATTAGCAATACCATCGTACCCGGTCATAATACCCGATCTCATAATGTTAATGATAACTACTGCCGCCGCCGCCATTACTCCCAAAATAATAGCATATTCTATTGCCGACTGTCCCTTTTTTTTCCTTAGTATATTCTTCAATATCATAAACATCCTTCCCTCCTCCTTTCTTTTATTCCGTATTTAAATCCCAAACAAAACACTATGGACTATCCTATTTTTATTCCTATTCGGATTCAACTTTCCAGCTGTCCCAGTAGCCATCCGGATCAGAATGCATAGAAATCTTCGCGTTGTCACGCATATACTGTTTTATACAATTCACTCCTATTACGACTCCCCCCGTAATTACCGCAACAACCAACAAATATTCTATAATATTTTGCCCTTTTCTATTCATCCTCTAACACATCCCTTCCTCTGGTTACCTGGTGCAGATTCCATAGGCTTATTGTCCTTTAATCTCATAATAGGACCCATCACCTGTAGCAACACCAGCTGGATCACCCTTCTCTTGAATAAAATCTTTTAACTTCCCTCCTGCAAACACTATTCCCGCTGCTATCACCGCAATTATCAAAAGATACTCCATTACATTTTGCCCTTTACTTCTTTTCTTTTTAATCAATTTAAACACCCCCCCATCTCCTTTTATTTGCTCCAGTAAACTATTTTTTACCTTTCAGACAATTCCCCCTTTCTCTGAAAATTTACCTTTTTATTTAATCCTTTCATTACTCCCCCGCTCGCGAAACCATTGTATTCGTTACGGTATTAAAGCTATCAGCCACCGTATCTTTAAAATAAACCATTCCGGCTACAGCCCCTAACACTACCACCGTTAATAAAACCAAATATTCCACTAAACTTTGCCCTTTTATTTTTTTTCTCATTGGATCTTTCTCTTTTTAAAAATTTATTCGATCATCAATTAACATTAATTAATTTCTGAACTATTTTATCAAAATAATCATCAAAACTACTTTTCATCCCAACACCTATAACCATCATTCCCAAACATATAACAGCAGTAACAACCAAATATTCCAACAACGCCTGCCCTTTTTTATTTTTCCCGCTTTTTCGCCTTTTCATCTCTATTCTCCTGATTTTTTTACAATCAACCTTTTCCTTCTACCCTAGTTTAAACACTTCTGTTGATTATACTCTTCTTTTCCTTTTCTGTCAAGCCATAAAAAAACCGGCACTACCCTTTTAAGAATCACTCAGGAACCGGTTTTCCATCCCTGCCCCTCTGTTCAAAAACCCCGAACAATCGTGATATCCCTTCGGTAGCCCGGCTATCCAATCCTACATAACAACACAATGGACCTCGTGGCTTTGCGTCTCTATCTTCAAACAAAACAACAATAGATTTGCCTTTTTCGAAGATTATCTCAGACCTCTACAACACCTACTACCTGACATTATAAGTATAACACAAGATTTCCATTTGTCAAGAGGAAAATTTGTTCGTATCGCTCCAATATTTGCTATCCCTGGTATGCTCTATAATTAGTTGTTTTATACCTCCGATAATCTGCTTTCTTTTCGTTTCTTAATATTTTTATTTCTTCCTTCTTTTTGCTACTTTGCGGCTACTTTCTTTTTTTTCAACAAACCGGTCTTTTGTTAATTCTACCAGTTCCTCATGCCAGTCTTTTCTTATATACGATGTTTCGCTCATTTCCATATCAGGAGGTGTCATATGTATTGTAACAAATTGTGAACATCCCCTTTTTCCCCCAGAAACTATTAATATACGAGTAACCCAAAAGATAAATGGAACAATTATTCCTGAGAAAAAAGA
>CBDUZB010000012.1:0-17640 GCA_965371605.1 uncultured bacterium | reverse complement strand
AAAATTATATTTTTTAAAACAAGTAAACAGGATTGGTCTCATTGATAAAACACAAGAAATATCTTTAATTACTAAATATATTTAATTTGAATTAAATTTGGAATAGAAAATAAGTTTTGTAAATGAAAATTTGGTGTTATTATTTTTTTTGTCTTTAAAATTCTAAAAAAGTTCCTTTCAGCGAAAAGATTTGCATAAAAACGTATTGACTTTTTGTTCTTATTTATGTTATTTTAAGCAAAGACTTTAATAATAACAAACTTAAAAGAGGGCATAAAATGGCTTTAAGAGAAAAAACTACTGACTTAGGTAATTGGCTATTTAGGTGGAGAGGCTTCTTGCCTCTTCTAATGATTGGAGTATTTATTATCGCATTGCGTAATTTTGAATATATATACGATAGTCGTAAATTGGATTTAATATGGGAAGTCTTCTGTTTTGCAATATCTTTTTTTGGATTATTCATTAGAATTTATACTCTTGGATATACGCCCCGCGGAACATCCGGAAGAAATACAAAAAAACAACTCGCTAATAATTTAAATACCACTGGTATGTATTCACTCCTAAGACATCCTCTTTATTTGGGTAATTTCTTAATTTGGTTTGGAATTGTACTTTCAACACATTCGTGGTATTTCTTTGCTTTTTCCGTATTTATATTCTTATTATACTATGAAAAAATTATGTTTGCTGAAGAAGAATTCTTGCGAACCAAATTTGGCGACACTTATTTAAAATGGGCTAACAATACCCCTTTATTAATACCTAAATTTAAAAATTGGCAATCCCCGAATATTCCTTTTTCTTACAAAAGAGTTTTTAAAAAAGAGTATACAGGATTTTTTGGAATTATTGCATCGTTTACTATATTAGCTATCCTCAAGGGTTATTTTATAACAAAGAGATTAGAATTTGACCTAACATGGTCAATACTATTTGTTTTCGGTTTAATAATCTATCTAAGTTTAAAAACATATAAAAAATTAGATAACAAAAAAATATCCATTACACAGAAGCAGTAACAAAATCTGCCAACATCTATCTTAATAAAGAAAAACATATGTCTAGAGAAACAAAGTTGCCTTGTCACCCCAACAGCTTTTATTGTTTCCTCTCTCCCCCTTAATTAACACCTCCCCTTTCCTATTTAATCTATTTATTCTACTTTTAGTTAAACCTAATTTCTTCGCAAAACAACTACCTGGAATTCCTAACATATCTATTCTTATGTTTACTATTATCGCCTTTCTTAATCCTTTCTGCTATGAGCCATTATAACTTTTCTTTTCCATCTTCTGATAAACTAAATATTTCCTCGCTTAACCCTTTATTTATACTTAGTCTTTTTAAATAGAGCAAAATATCTATTTTTTTTATATCCCGGATTCCTACTGTTTCGACAAACCAGGGAAATTCCCGCACTAATTGTTGACAGGAAAAAACCTGAATTCCAATTTTATGAGGAACTAAAATTTTGTTTATTTTTTTAAAAGTTTTAAAATCTATTTTGCTAAGAATTTCTCCTTTGTCATCAAATAATTCGATTTTTATTATTACTAATTTTTTCTTATCCACCCAGATTTTTTTATTCTCTTTATAAAAAATGTAATTCTTTCTGTCTTCACCAAGTATTTCAAATCCATCTAATGATATCTTTTGCCTAAAATTTAAAAAAGGTATTTTTCCTTCTTCAACATCAAAAACAATCCCTTTCCCATAAAAATAAATTTCTATTCCCTGATTCATTAAAAATACTGCTCGAGGAACTCCTAACCAGCCTATAAAATTTATTTTTAACAAATAGGGTGTTTTACAAAAAAAATATCCCTTTTGAATTAACCGTTTATCACCTATTATTATGTCCAGCTCGATCTGTCCGGACAAATCTTTTATTTTTTGACAATTATAATTAATTCTATTAATTAATGCGGTTTTATTTTGTACATCGGTTACTAAAATTTTCTTGCCGGCACAACCTAATAAAAAAATAGTTGCACTCAAACAAAAACAAAAAAAAGCTGTCCTGTAATAAACTGACCTCTTTCGATAAATATTAATCACCTGTCCTCTTACCATGCTTTTTATAAATTCAAATCCCAAATTTCCCACCTTATCCGCCAATTTATAAGGCAAAGGGAACAATCTTTAGTCTTCCGGCCTTCCCCCCTTTGCATACAAATTACAAAATTAAATATGCAATTACGAGTATATTTTTTATGGTTTTAACTCTACCAGTTGTTAGAGGTTACTTAGCGGCAGAATCACTAATAATTGTTTTATCGGATAGTGCCTTCCGGACTTCTTCAATTTTTCTTTCCACTTTCTCATTTCCGGACTTAATTTTTAAAGACTCTTTCCAACAAAAAACGGCTTTTTTGTTTCTTTTAAGGGCTATATAAACATCCCCTAAATGGTCCCAAACAATAGCATCGGAAATTAATTTCACAGCTTTTTCCAATTCGTTAACTGCTTTTTTATATTTATTCATCTTATAATAAACCCACCCTAAACTATCCCTGTATGCTCCATTTTGAGAATCAATTTTCAAAGCTTTTTTTATCATCTTCAATGCTTCCTCCAGTTTTATTCCCCGATCAGCCCAGGAATAACCTATATAATTATAAGCAGCCGCATTGTTAGGGTTTATTTCTATAGCTTTACAAAATTTTTCTATTGACACTTCTATTTCACCTAACTTGTCATAAACAACCCCCAGTTGAAAATATGCTTCTTCATTGTTTGAATTTATTTTTATTACTTCTTCGAAGGAATTCTTCGCTTTTATATATTCGCCCATCCGTTCATAAACTAATCCTAAAAAAAGCCAACAATCACTATTTTTCGGATTTATTTTAATCGCCAAAAGCAAAACATCTACGGCTTTTTGGTGTTTTTTCAATTGATTATATAAGTAGGCTAAATGAATGTATGTTTGGGGAAGAGCTGTGTTGTTTTCTATCACTTTTTCAAAAAAAGAGCAGGCTTTTTCCCATTTTTTTTCCTCCTCATAAATTAAAGCTAAAGAATAAAGAGCTGTCAGATTAGCAGAATCTATTTTTAAAGTAGAAAAAAATGCTCTTTGAGCAAAAGCATTGTTTTTTATTTCATAATACAGAAGCCCTATTTTATTCTGAATTGCCGGATTCTCCGAATCAATTTTGGCGCATTTTTCATAATGCAGCAGAGCCTTATCGTGGTTTTTTTTTCGTTCATAAACACGTGCTAAAGAAAGATGCGGCAAAAAATATTCATCATTTATTTCAACCGCCTTCCCATATAAAGTAATAGCTTTTTTCTCTTTACCACACCGTTCATAACTTAAACCCATATTATAATATATCTCAGGATGTTCCCCCGATAATTTTAAAAATTTATCGTAAGCACTAATAGCTTCTTGATACTTTTCAGATTGAAAATATAAAGAACCAAGATAAAAATAAGCTTCTTTTTTATTTTTGTTTACCGAGATTACTTTCTCAAAAATAATGATAGATTGCTCCATCTTTCCCATTCCTGAATAAATACTTGCTTTAATTAGTAAAGCGTCTAGGTTTTCCTTCTCTTCTCTCAAAATTATCTCAATTTCTTCTAATGCATTCTTGTAATCCCCTAATCGTAAATACAAATCCGCCAAATCTTTATGCACTGTTATTGTCTCTGAATAAATAAGGCTTTTTCTATATTCATAAACAGCTTTTTTCAATTCGCCTTCTCTTGCATAGAAAAGTCCCATAAGATAATGCTCACAGGCATAAGGATTAATTGTTTCCCTCGCGGAAGAAAATGCAGTAATCGACAAAACAATTATAAAACTTAAAAGAAATAACCTTTTTGAAATTAAAAACCCGTTTCTTATTTCCATTTCATATCCCCCATTTATCATTGGTAATGCCAAAAAAATTATAACGCCACCTCTATATAATTGTCACAAATACGAAAACAAGACAGTCCATAGTCCATCCACCTTAAAAATTGGCGGACTTTTTCTTTGCTCCAGCAGTCGATAGTCCATAGATTACGGATAAAGACAAAAACAAAGAATAAATTCTAAATTCAAAAAGTTCCGCCTTACAAATTGGCGGACAAGTAAATTAAAAATCCACCTTAAAGACCGGCGAGACTTCCGCTTTGCTCCAGAAAAATGATGGTAAAATGTATTTTGAACGACTTAGCAAACTTTTCGCGTAAGAGCCCACCCTTTGAGTCTTTTGGGCGACCAAAATCTCCCTAAAATCAATTCAACAGTCTTTTTCTTTTGCCATTTGCAGTCTTTTATCTTTATTTTTTTTTAATTTATAACTCATAACTAATAATTTATAACTTCCTGTTATTTATCATCTGTTGTTTATTGTCTGTCAAGTTACGTTTTCAATGGATAAATTACGCAGGCTAAAGCCTGCGACTACCTTTTGTCTTTCGTAATTTGCAGTCTTTTGTCTTTGTTTTTTATTTCTTTAACTTTGTGCCTCTGTGCCTGTCTTTACTCTTTCTTTTTCTATTTGCCCTTCGCTATTTGCTATTTGCTATTCTTTATTTTTTGTCTTTGTTTCGTCTCTCGTCTCTCGTCCCTCGTCTGTTATCTATGGACTATTTTTTGTCTTTTCCTTGTTCTAACCTTCTGACTCCTGAATTTATTTTTTATATCTTTGCAAAATTAATTTAATTAAATCCCTGGTAGCATGCTTTTTTTTATCCCCGGCAATATCAACTTTACCACCATAAGAAAGCACTACATCTCTCTCCGGAACTGTTTTACGAGTATAATCAGTCCCTTTCAAATGTATATCCGGCTTTAAAGACAACAAAACAGAAGAAACATCTCTACCTGAAAACAAAACGACAAAATCTACACATTCCAAGCCGGCAATAATTCTTGCCCGCTCCGTTTGCGGAATAAGAGGACGCATAGAATCTTTTACTTTTTTTATAGATAAATCATCATTTATAGCTACAATTAAAACATCTCCTTTTTTTTTCGCACCTTCTAAATAACGTATATGTCCCACATGTAAAACATCAAAACATCCATTAGTTAAAATAATTTTCTTTTCTTCTTTTCTCAACTCGCCGACATTTTTTTTCAGTTCTTTTAATGTTTTAATTTTATTTTTAGTCATAATTATTTTAAACCCCATCCATAAATTTTTTGGTTCTTCTGTAAACAAATTAAAAATAAAGCAGGCAAATATTATCCACCGTCAGTTACTTTCCAGACAATCTGAAATTTCTCCAACTGTTACTACCGCTGTTCCTCTCTTCATCACTACCTGTCCTGCTGCATAATTTGATAAATACGCTGCTTCCCGAAAATTTGCCCCACTAGCTAAAGCCAGAGTAATACAACTGGCTACCGTGTCACCTGCCCCGGTAACATCTACCGGATCATCCGAACCGACAATAGGTATATGCGTCACTCTTCCGCCTTTCTCAAACAAACTCATTCCTTCTTTTCCCCGGGTAATCAGAACCCCCTTAGAATTTAAATCGGACAACAATTTTTTTCCGGCATAAAGTAATGATTGTTTATTCTTAATTTTTATACCTAAAGCAGGGCCTGCTTCTGTTTCATTAGGAGTAATTAAAGACACCCCCTTAAAATCCAACGATCGAAAACGGGAATCCACAACTATATGTTTATTTAGTTTTTTTGCATAAGAAATTAACCACTTTCCTATACGCGGAGTAACCACCCCACCATAATCCGAAATTAAAATAGCATCTATTTGCGAAACTTTTATTTTTAAAAAATTTAAAATTTTATCCTCTATGCTACGGCTAAGTTTATTGCTTATTTCTTTATCTATTCGAATAACTTGCTGCTTTGCCGTATGATATCCCCCTGCCATTATACGTGTTTTGGTAATAGTAGGATGTGTTTTATCTATAAAAATACCTGCTGTATTTATTTTTTTATCTTTCATTATTTGTAACAAACTACTTCCAATATTATCTTTACCTACTACTCCCACAGGAAAAACTTTCCCTCCCAAAGCCCAAATATTATTAACCGAATTTGCTCCCCCGCCCAAAATAATTTTTCTCGATTCAAATTTCAAAATTAAAACAGGTGCTTCACGGGAAATGCGGGTAGTTTTACCATAAATATATTCATCTCCGATTAAATCTCCCAGAACCAATATCTTTTTTTTATTGAAATTATCTAATATTTTTTTCAATTGTTCTCTTTTATTGTCGTTCAACTTATCCCCTCTTGTTTATTTGTCTTACTATCCATTTTACTGCCTCATATAAATCAGAAGCGATAAAATCCGGTTGTTCATTCCAATCCTGCCTCTGGTATTGATACTCGCCCTTTCCATAACCAGTTAAAACCATAACACTTTTAGCCCCTACTTTATGCCCCCATTTAATATCACTAATTTTGTCCCCCACAATAAATGACTGTTTTAAATCTACACCAAACTCTTTCTCTCCCTTTTCTAACATTCCTGTTTTAGGCTTACGGCAATTGCAATCACGCTTATACTCCCCTTCACCCACATCAGGATGATGAGGACAATAATAAACAGCATCCAGATAAGCCCCTTCCTGAGATAACAAGTCCCGCATTTTTTGATGAACAACCTTTACCATTTCCTCTTTAAAATAACCTCTGGCTACACCTGCCTGGTTTGTAGAAACCATAATCTTAATTCCTTCTTGATTTAACAATTTAATCGCTTTTGCCGTCCGGGGCAGGAGCTTAAACCTGTCCTGATGATTAATATACCCCCCTTCCTGATTAATAGTTCCATCCCTATCCAAAAACACTCCGATTTTTTCATTATTCTCTTTTTTACCGCTCATTCGAGCTAATAATTCTTCCCGATTGCCAATTACAACTATTATCCCCATCATAAACCAAAATAACCCTAATATTTCCGAATCACCATAGTTATATTCCGTTAAACCAGAAACAATAAAAGCTATCACCGCCCCCAAACAACCCAAAACTACTGCTTTTTCATATCTTTTAATCTTGGATATTCTCAAGTATACACCAAAACCTTTTTTCAAACATGCCCCCAACAAAATTATAAATGCTGCCAATCCCAACATTCCCCGCTCTGCAGCAATCTGAATAAAATTATTATGTAAATGCCCCTGTCTTTCTACAATAGCCGCAGGATTTTTATAAGCAGGATAAACCAAAGAAACATTTTTCAGACCAAGACCTATGACAGGATAATCTTTGAACATTTCCCAACCGCTTTTCCACATATAAATCCTCTCCGAATCACAAAAATTCTTTGCTCTACTGAAAGCTGAATATTTGGCTTCTCCTCTAAAAAAAGCTATCCCACCGGATATAAGAACAATAAAAATCAACACAATTAGTGTTGCCGGCAATAAAATCTTCTTTATTCTGGAAGAGGAAGGAAAGAAATCTCTAATCCCTATTATTTCAATAAAAACCAAACCCGCTATTGCTCCCAACCATGCACCGCGGGAATAAGTAAAAATTAAACTCAAGGCCAAAACCGATAAACCTAATCCTAAATATATTTTCTTTTTCTTGTGAACCTTAGCAAATAAAAAAAGGCTGCTGATTAAAATTCCAGCCATACTTAATCCTTCGGCAAAACTAATGGGATGATTACGACTGCCGGTTACCCGCTGGTCATATAAACTTAAAAAACTAAGTATTTTTTTCGGCAAACAGGACAATATTTTAAAAGGAACATCTATTTTATCCGCAACACGATTGATTCCCAGAATATACTGAAAAATCGCAAATAAAGCAACAATAAATGTTCCTATAATAAACCACTTAATCATTTCCTTCAATTGTTTAATATCTTTTACACTACTAATTACCAAAAAAAACATTAGAACCCATAATTCTCTCTTTAACCCTTTAATGCTTCTTACAAAATCGATGGAAAAAATAACCGATAAAAGGGTTATCCCTAAGAAAATAAATAAAGGAATCCTCAATGATGAAGTTTTAAATCCTTCCCCTTTCGTTAAAACCATTCTGAAGGCCCATGCTGATAGTAAAACAGCCGATACGATGCTAATGAAAGGTACGGGCAAAGGAAGTACCGCTGCCAAAAAAATTAACCCAACATATATTATTTTATCCAACAGGTTTTCAATTTCTATCTGTTTCATTTTCTTTCCACCATAATTTTGTATATTTACTGAAAACATAAAAAACATTTAACACACATAAAATAAATCCTTCCAGCCCATCTAATATTCCTAATTTAAAAATATATTTTTTAAAAAAAACAATAAACGGATAAACAAAAAAATGATACCATTTTGCCCTTTTATTTTTATCCCACATTTCATCAGCAGACAAACTCGTATAGCGATTGACTTTATTAAAATAATCCTTTAACCCGGAATACGGGCGATGGAACAAAATATTTTTTAAATATGCTGATTTTCCGTTTAAGATTATACTCTCGTGAACCTGTTTACTTTCGTCAAACCTGCCCTCATCTTTTCTAAACAACCTTAATACGTAATCCGGATACCATCCGCAATGTTTTATCCATCTGCCTAAGAATTGTGACTGTCTCAAGATATAAAACCCATTAACTTCCACGCGGTTTATCGCATTATGCATTTCCTCCGCTAAAGAAGAAGAAACCTCTTCATCAGCATCAATCCACAAAATCCATTCTCCGCTTGTTTTTTCAATTCCCATATTTTTTGTTTTAGCAAACCCCTGCCATTGAACAGAAAAAACCTTGTCGGTATAACCTCTTGCAATTTCTACTGTCTTGTCTTCACTCTGTGAATCAAGAATTATAATTTCATCAACCCAGCCTAAACTTTGTAAGCACCTTTCTATATTTTTTTCTTCATTTTTAGTGATAATCAAAGCAGAAATCCGACATTTTTCTTTATCCAAATTACCCATTGTTTGTCCTTATCAAGAAAATTCTTGTATTTTCTCCTGTATTTTTTTCTCCCAATTTCCTTCCTGACCAATAGTTTTCAATTCAATTACCAAAGCAAAAATATTTTCTTTTAATTTCTCACCCAGCTTAAGTTGTTTTATTTTTACCTCATCCTTTTGGGTGGTTACAATAATCCCGTTTTCTCTTTCTTTTAAAATTTTTTCGAGCTGTTTTTTTTCATAAACATAATGATCGGGAAAACTTACAAAATCAACAATTTTTGCCCCTAATGATTCCAGTGTCTTTCTAAATGATAAAGGATTTCCAATGCTACACAAAGCTAATACTTCTTTTCCTTTAAGAAAATCTACCTGCTCTACCCCTCGCTTAGAATCCAGAGATACCACTCCCACCGGTTGATGCAAAGTTTTTACTATTGCTGCATCCGGATTAATTTTCTTTAATTGAGCAATAGTATTTTCTAATATTTCTTTCTTTACCTGGTCAGTATGGGTAATAAAAAAAACATCCCCCCGTTTCAATCCGGAAAGATACTCCCTTAACCCTCCCCGGGGGAGAAGATACCCGTTGCTGAAGGGAAACAGGGCATCTATTATTACAATATCTAAATCCCGATGTAAAGGTAGATGCTGAAAAGCATCATCCAGAACAAGCACCTGGCTGCTATATTCTTCCAAAGCATATTTACCACTAACATATCTGTCTTTCCCTATAATGACCGGAACGCTCCTGCAAGCTTCGGCTAAAAGATAAGGTTCATCCCCGGACTGGAGAGAATCAGAGATAATATTTTTGCCATCACTAACTACCAGAAAATTTTTCTTTTCTTTCTTCGATTTACTATCTACCCGGGAAAAACCACTCTTATATCCCCTGCTTAATATTGCAACCCTTTTCCCCTGCCGGCCAAACATACGCACCAACATCATTACTGCCGGAGTTTTACCTACACCACCAACAACAATATTACCCACGGAAATTACCAGGCACTTTATCTTCTTCTTTTTAAAAACACCTGCTTTATACAAAAAAAGCCTCAATTTTACCACAGCACCGTAAAACAAAGACAAAAACCATAGAGGTAAAAAAAGAAAAAAATTAAATATACTTTTTTCTTTTTTCCAAAATAAATCAAAAAACCATTTTTCTATTTTTTCTTTCATTTCTTTTTAAATCACAAAACAAATTCTTTCATTTTTAAAAACGCTTCTTCTATTTTTTCAGGAGTAACTTTTTTCATACATTCCATAGAAGAACACTCATTTCGATTACATCCGATACAGTCTATATCCGCCTTCAACGCCTGATGCTTCCTCTCCGGAGGATTCCAGCATTCACTTTGAGTAGGGCCATAAATAGTGATACTGGGAACTTCCATTGCTACAGCAATATGTTTAGGGCCATTATCATTGCCGATTAATAAATTACATTTTCCAATTAAAGCGGCTAATTGTTTTATATCTACCCGGGGAATAATAACCGGTTTGTTTTTCATCAAAGAAACAATTTCCCCTATTTTTTCCTCTTCTCCAGGCCCCCAGAGAAACATTATTTTAGCATTATATTTCTGTATTAATTTATCGGCAAGCTGAGCAAAATATTTTCCAGGCCAAATTCGAGTCTGTTTTCTGGAAGTAGGGCTTATTCCTATTACTGGTTTTTCTTCATCTAACTTATTCTTATGAAAAAAATCATCCGCAAAAGTTTGAGCATTAAAAGGCACAACCAGTGATAAAGATTCTCTTCCGCCACTTATATCAATTCCCGCGGCCCTTAAAGCATCCAATTTGAAATCCACTATGTATTTAGGCCTATTGTCCCTCTCAACCCTGATATTATAGGCAAATTTTCTTCCACGAAAATTAAATCCTACTTTTTTCGTGGCTTTACTAAAAAAACTGAGCCAGGCGGTGCGGGGATTACCTAAAAAATCAAACAGAAAATCGTATTTTTCTTTTCTTATCTTTTTTATTAAATTTAACTGACACAAAAACCCTTTTTCAAGAATCAAAATATTATTTAAATATGGATCACCTGAAACAATTTCCAAAAAAGGTTTTTCGATTAAAAAATCAATCTGTGCCTGGGGAAAAGCCTTACGTAAAACCTTTATTACCGGGGTAGTAAGCAGAATATCCCCCAACCGCCTTAATTGAATAACCAATATCTTAATTCTATTCACCCCTTAAATAGTATAAATGTTTTTTCCCTCAGCAGCTTCCTTTTGCTCTAACTCTTCCTTTCTTTTCTCATAACCAGCCTTTCCCATTAGAGCATAGGTCAACTCCTTCCCTAATTCTACCCCCGGTTGATTCAAAGCATCTATATCAAAAAGCTCTCCCATACAAACGGTTGCCATTTCCAAAAGATAAATTAATTGTCCTACACTATGAGCATTTATTTGGGGTAATACTAAACTTACATTGGGCCTCTTATTTTGGGTTAAAGCTAACGAGGTAGCCTTTTCCTCACTCTTCAACAATTCCTCAAGGGTATGGCCTTTTAAATAATGATCGTAAAATTCCGGTATTTCCATTTGCAAATCAAACTTGTTAACCGATAAAAAAGTAATTGTTTTGTCCAAAGGCCCCTCCATATACAACTGCAATTGAGAATGCTGATCAGTTACCCCCAATGCTTTCACCGGAGTAGGCCCAACATTTATCTCTTCACCCTTATTATTAAATTTCTTTCCTAAACTTTCCGCCCACAATTGTCTGAACCAATCAGCAATATCTTTCAAATTATGTGCATAGGGCATCATTACATTTATTCTCTTACCTTTTCTATACATTAAAAACTGAATCGCAGCATACATATAAGCAGGATTTTTCCATATTTCCGCCTCATTACAAATATTATCCATCAATTCCGCTCCACTCAACAGTAACTCTATATCAATTCCCGAAAAAGCAGCTGAAACCAACCCAACCGGAGACAAAACAGAAAATCTTCCTCCTACATTACGGGGTATAACAAAAGAAGCTAAAGCTCCTTTTCCTTCTTTTTCCCGCAAAAATCCTTTTTCTTTATCCGTAGTGACTACAATATGTTGTCCACATTTATCACCGATTTTATTCTGTAACGCTTTTTTCAATATAAAAAAATTAGCTAACCCTTCGGCCGTATTTCCCGACTTACTGATAATATTAAATAATGTTTTATCCAACTCCAATACATCCAATAACCCTCCGGTAAAAAGCGGATCAACATTATCCAAAACGAAAATACGGGGATTTCCTTTCCTTTCCCCGGCAGACAATAAATTATAAAAAGGGTGGTTCAATGCTGTCTGCAAAGCAATATTACCTAAAGCAGAACCTCCTATCCCTATAACTACAAAATTATCAAACTTCGTTTTATATTCATCAGCAAAAGACTTTATCCGTTGTACCTCTGATTTCTGATAAGGTAATTGCATAAAACCTAGTATATTATCCTGCTTTTTCTTTTGAATGTTTTGGTGTGCCTCTTTAATCAAAGAATTAAGTTTTTCCAACTCCTCTCTTTTTATCCCTTCCTTCCCTACTTTTTCTTCCATACAATTAGCAAAATCAAGCCGAACTTTATCCATAGTAGTTCTTCCCCCCTCCCCTTTCTTTTATTATTTCACTACATTTCCCCGCTATTTTAAAAAAATATACCATATTCCATTGAACTTTGTAAAGAGGAAATTAAGCATATTAGTATCAAATATTATCCCGACCTTTATTTTTAAGCACGCTCTTTCCCTGTCTTTTGTCAATATCTTCTTTTTTGAAAGTCAAAATAATGTTTTATACCATCTTCCCTTGCTTCCAAAATTATAATTATTTTAATCTATTCTCCTTGAGATTTATTAAAATTTTATGTTATAATTTTTGTAACATAAAAATTGCCTACGGGGAAAAGGAGAAAACAAGAAAATGCTTCAAAATAAAATAATTATTAAAGGAGCAAGAGAGCACAATTTAAAAAATATTAATTTGGAAATTCCACGTAATGAATTAGTAGTAATTACAGGGCCTTCCGGATCAGGCAAATCTTCTTTAGCTTTTGACACTATATATGCGGAAGGACAACGCCGCTATGTTGAATCCCTTTCCGCTTATGCCCGGCAATTCCTTGAACAAATGGAAAAACCCAATGTGGAATCCATAGAGGGATTGTCTCCTGCTATTGCTATCCAACAAAAAGCAACTACCAGAAATCCCCGTTCTACTGTGGGTACAACTACTGAAATTTATGATTACCTGCGGCTTCTATTCACTCATATCGGAAAACCGCATTGCCCAAAATGCGGCCGAAAGATTCTTCCTCAGTCTGTTCAACAAATTGTGGAAAAAATCCTGAATTTACCGCAGGACAAAAAAATAAAAATTCTCGCCCCATTAATCAGAGGGAAAAAAGGAGAACATCAGGAACTTTTTAACCGTATCAGGCAGGAAGGTTTTGTCAGAGTCCGCATAAATAAAAAAATCTATGGATTAGAAGAAAATATAAAATTAAATAAAAACAAAAAGCATCAAATAGAAGTAGTGGTAGACCGCTTAGTTATTCACCCGCAAATAAAAGAACGCTTAACCGATTCGGTAGAGACTGCCTTAAAAATAGGAGAAGGAATTATACTTATTTGTTTATCCGAAAAAAAAGAACTTTTATTTTCCGAACACCATGCTTGTATTCATTGCGAGGTGAACTTGCCTGAAATATCTCCCCGCATATTTTCGTTTAACAGCCCCTACGGTGCCTGCCCTGACTGCGATGGATTAGGTACTAAAGAGGAAATAGACACTGATTTAATCATGCCCAACAAAAATCTATCGATTAATGGGGGGGTTTTTGTTCATTGGTTTCAACCCATTACTAATCAAAAAAAGCGTTGGCAAAAAGCAGCAGCTAATTATTATTATAAACTGTTAGAAAAAGCAGCCCATACTCATAACTTTAGTTTAAATACACCTTTTAGTAAGTTAAAAAAAGAACACCAGGAAATTCTTCTTTACGGTGACAATTCTTTTGAAGGGGTAATTACCAATTTAAAACGGCGATACCGTCAAACAGAATCAAATTATGTTAGAGAAGAAATCTATAATAAATACATTAGTTCTCATCCCTGTCCTACATGCCATGGTTCAAGATTGCGCAAAGAATCACTTGCCATTACCGTCGACAATAAATCTATTTTTGAAGTTTCGAGTCTATCGGTTAAAGAATCAACTACTTTCTTTCAACAACTCGGTTTAACTCAAAAAGAAAAAATAATTTCCCACCAAATTTTAAAGGAAATTAAATCCCGGCTTTCTTTCTTATCCAATGTAGGCCTGGATTATATAACCTTAAACCGTCAAACTTACACCTTGTCCGGAGGTGAAGCACAAAGAATTCACTTAGCCACATCTATTGGTTCAAATCTCGTCGGAGTACTTTATGTTTTAGATGAACCTTCTATCGGGCTGCACCAGAGAGACAACAGGAGACTTTTAAAAACTTTAGAAAAATTAAAAAATATGGGAAATACTCTGATTATCGTCGAACACGATGAAGAAACAATTCGGCATGCAGATTATATAGTAGATTTAGGCCCTCAAGCCGGAACAAACGGCGGAGAAATAATCTGTGCCGGCCCTCTTAAAAAAATATTAAATTGTGAAAAATCATCCACGGGACAATATCTCAGCGGAAAACTAAAAATACCCATCCCCATAGAAAGACGTTCAATTAAGAATAAAAAATTACTCGAAATAAAAAAAGCAAGTCAATTTAATCTGAAAAATATAGATGTAAAAATCCCCTTAGGGGTTTTTACCTGCATCACCGGTGTCTCCGGATCCGGTAAAAGCACTTTAGTGCAAGAAATAATCTATAAAGCTTTGGCACAAAAAATTTACAAATCCAAAGAAAAACCGGGAAAATTCAAAGAAATTATAGGAACCGAAAATATTGATAAAGTAATTGTAGTTGACCAATCACCCATAGGAAGAACCCCTCGCTCCAACCCCGCAACTTATACCGGCCTTTTTACTCCTATCAGAACTTTATTCAGTCAAATTCCTTTGGCAAAAATGCGTGGATATATGCCTGGAAGATTTAGTTTCAATGTTAAAGGAGGAAGATGTTCCTCCTGTCAGGGAGATGGGGTAATAAAAATTGAAATGCAATTTTTACCTAACGTTTACGTAAAATGCGATGAATGTAACGGGCAACGTTTTAATGAAGAAACCCTGCGTATTAAATACAAAGGGAAAAACATTACTGAAGTATTAGAAATGAGCGTTAAAGAAGCTTTAGACTTTTTTAATAATATTCCTCAGATTAAAAAACTTCTTCAAACCCTTTACGACGTGGGTTTGGGTTATATAAAATTAGGCCAATCTGCTACCACCCTATCAGGCGGAGAAGCACAAAGAATAAAACTTGCCGAACAATTATCCCGTCGCAGTACAGGAAAAACATTTTATATTCTCGATGAACCTACCACCGGTTTACATTTTACCGACATAGAAAAATTACTACATGTTCTTCACCAGCTGGTAAATTCAGGAAATACAATTTTAGTTATAGAGCACAACTTAGAAGTCATCAAAACAGCTGATTATATTATTGATTTGGGCCCTGAAGGAGGAGAAAAAGGGGGATATATAATTAGCCAAGGCCCTCCCGAAAAAATAATAAAAGAAAAACAATCTTTTACCGGCCAATTTTTAAGAAAAGTATTAAATTCGAAATCAATTTTTAAAAAATGAACCACCCCGCAAATTAAATCCGAGATACTTTGATTTTCTGCAGTCGCTTTCTTCAACTCCTTTCAAGGGAGTTTATGCTGAGCAAAGCGAAGTGCCCAAAATTAACTCAGTTGAAGTGCTCAGGATTAATTCGACCACAGAGTTTTTGTCAGCATAGCTAAAAAAAACTCCAGGTCTCATTGAATTAAAACTTAATTCCCATTATTTTGATCATCTTCAGATTGCTCAAAAATTTTCTCTATTTTACCTAACAGGTTTTCTTCCTCAAAAGGTTTAGTAATATAACCAAAAGCACCCATAAAAAGACCTTTCCATTTATCAGCTAATTCATCTTTGGCTGTTAGAAAAATAATGGGAATAAACATTGTCTCTTTTTCACTTTTTAATTGTCTGCAAACATCAAAACCATTCATTTCCGGCATTAATATATCTAATATAATTAAATCCGGTTTCTCCTTTTTAGTTGCTTTTAAGGCGTCTTCACCATTATAGGCACAAACAACCTCATATCCTTTCCCTTCCAAAAAAATCCTCACAATATCTACAATATCTATTTCATCATCTACTACTAAAATCTTTTTTTTCATGTTTACCCTCGTTTCTATCTTTTATTTGGCAAAGTAAATATAAATTGAGTACCCTTCCCCACCTCACTTTCTACCCAAATTTTACCTTGATGAATTTCAATAATATTCTTAACTATTGCTAACCCTAATCCCGTACCCTCTTTTTCTACGCCCTTTTTACTTTTTACTCTATAAAATTCATTAAATATTTTATCTAAATCGGCAGAAGGAATGCCCCTTCCGGTATCAATGCAATATATTTTTATCTGGTCTTGCTCATTTACTGCCCGTATAGTTATTTTTCCTCCCTCAGGGGTAAATTTAATAGCATTACCGATTAAGTTGATAAAAACCCTGGTTAATAATTTTTCATCTGCATAAACATTAGGCAAATCCGAAGAAATTTCTACTTCCAGACTAATGTCTTTCTGTTTTGCCTGAATATCCAATTCGTCCACTATGCCTTGAACATGTTCCTCCAAAGAAAAGTACTTGCCCTCATGATCTATTTTTCCATACCGTATTTTGGAAAGATCCAATAACCCTGTTATTAAATCGCTAAGTCGTTTACTATGTTTAACAATTTTTTCCATTTTTTCTCTTTGCTGTTCATCCAATTGCCCTAATTTCCCGGACAAAAAAATAGATGCGTAACCCTTTATTGAAGTTAAAGGGGTACGCAATTCATGAGAAACCAAAGAAACAAAATCATCTTTCATTTTATTAAGTTTTCTTAATTTTAAACGCATAGAATCAAATTCTCTGGCTAACAATCCAATTTCGTCGGAACTTTTTATTTGAATTTCTTCGTCAAAATTTCCTCTACCCAATATTTCCACTCTTTCCGCTAATTCAAGTATAGGAGTAGTTATCTTTTTCGCTAAAAGATAAGTTACTATAAAAGCAATAATTAAAAGAGTAAGAGTAATCCTTACACTTAATTTAATAATTTTTTTTTGCTGTTCATTAATCTTTGTCAGGGATATCCCTATCCGACTAATTCCAATAATTCTTCCCTTGCTTTTTCCTCTTTTCTGTACTTTTACATCCAACAATGAATCTTCTATCGACTCCTCTGTCGTAGAAAAAACCGGCGCATAAAATTCCCAAACTTTTGAAGTAGAAAAAGGATATTGCCAGAATGGCTCTCTGGTATTATGTATTTTTTGTTTAACATCAGCATATAGTTTTTCATTTATCCGCATCCGGGTATATTTGGCAAGTATTTTCCCCGGATCTTTATACAAAAAAATATATACTACATCGTCCTCCGCCCACATCCCTTCAATTGCCGGCTTGATAAAAGAATCCTCCTCGGAAAATATTGCCAGTTCACTCATCCTGGCTAAATTTACCGCTAAAGACATTCCTCTATCTACTAAGTTTTCTTTTAATAATTTGTTTTGCTGTTGAATAAACATCCCGGCAAAAGTTAACGATACAAATAAAATCAAAGGAACAATATACCAG
>CBDUZB010000011.1:0-18521 GCA_965371605.1 uncultured bacterium | reverse complement strand
CAAGAACGATTAAAGAAGAATGTTTAAAGACAATAGAGAGATATACAGCTCAAATCGCCAAGGAATTGGAGGTAGTGGGTTTAATGAATATACAATATGCTATTTGTGATGATAAGGTCTATATTCTTGAAGCAAATCCCAGGGGTTCGCGTACAGTTCCTTTTGTTTCTAAAGTTACAGGAATTCCTATAGCCCGTATAGCAACTAAGGTAATGTTAGGTAAAAAAATTAAAGACTTTAACGGGTTAAAGAAATATAAACTTCCTTATGTGGGGGTAAAAGAAGCGGTTTTTTCATTTAATATGTTTCCCGAGGTAGATCCGCTGTTAGGGCCGGAAATGAGGGCTACCGGTGAGGTGATGGGAATTGCTGATACCTTCGGACTTGCTTTTTATAAGGCGCAGGAAGCTGCAGGCACCAAACTTCCCCTGGAAGGAAATGTCCTTTTGACCGTAGCTGATAAAGATAAATCAGGTTTGGTTCCTATTGCCCAACAGCTTAAAAAAATGGGGTTTAATGTTTATGCTACAAGGGGGACAAGCTGTTTCCTTAGAGAGAAAGGGCTCGAGAGTGTAACGGTAAAGAAACTACATGAAGGTAAACCAAATATCACTGATGCAATTAAAAATAAAGAAATTAGTCTTATCATCAATACGCCTGTTGGACGCAGTAGTAAATACGATGATAGTTTTATTCGCATAAAAGCGATACAATATAAAGTTCCGTATATTACTTCATTGATGGCCGCTCAGGCTAGTCTTGAAGGTATTCAAGCTGTAACTAAAGCTGAAAATCCACCCAAATCCCTGCAAAATTATTACAAGGAACTTAAACAAAAACAATAATAACTTACTCCTATTTGTATGTGGTAGCCGCAACCTTTAGGTTGCGTTATCGTCGGATATTTTCCGCAGGCTTCCTCCGGAGGCGGACCCGCCTTAATGATTGGCGGACAGGCAAGAAAGCCTGTGACTACCAAAATCAGAGTTATAACATACTCTGAAAAGTGAGAATTCATATTATCGTCGACAAAATAGATTTTTGCTGTTCGCAGGGATGATAGAAACAAAAACAGATTTAGTCCATAGTCCAAAGACAGAAACCACAGTTATTAGTTAATAGTTATGAATTATAAGTTAAAGAATAAAAAGGCACAAAGGCATTAAGGCACAAAGGCACAAAGTGAAAGACAAAAGACAAAAACAAAAGACTGCGAATGGCAAATAGCAAAAGAAAAAGGCAGTTGAAAAAGACAGCTCCATAAATGGAGCGACTACAAAACGAAAATAAGGCAGTCGACAGATAAAAGGCAGGCACAAAGGCAGAAACTACAGTTATAGGTTAACGCGGACAAGGACTAAAGACAGGCACAGAGGCACAAAGAAAAGAGCAAGAAATACAGTTTGGCAACAAGCTCATATTATTTTGGTTTTTAGAAAAGGAAAAGATTACAAAAGGGAGAAAAAAAGATAATTTGACAGGTGTTTTTTTTTGCTGTATAATGCTTAAAATTTAGGCAGAATAATGATTAATATTTCTATAATTGATAAAGACAAAAAAGTATCTTTAGTAATCATTAAAGCTCTTAATGATGCCGGCTATTATATAAGAAAGATAGGAAGGAAACAAGAGAAAGAAATAATAGAAATAGAAGAGAAAAAAGTTTCCTTTGAACAATCGGTTAAAGAGCTGGAAGATTTTTTTATTCGAACTAAAGAAAAAGAGGTATATAAATTTATTTTAATGGCAATAGAAAAACCTTTAATTGAAGATGTGTTAAGAAAATGTGAGGGAAACAAATTGCAAGCAGCACAAATTTTGGGGATAAATCGGAATACTTTACACACTAAAATTAAAAAGTTAGGAATTAAAGTAGAAAGATGGAGAAAAAAATGAGAGCATCCTTATCCCGGATTAATTCTCTGGTAGCCGCAGGCTTTAGCCTGCGTAGGGAAAGGATACACAGATTACCTTTAAATTTTTATAATTGATAATTGGAAAGAGTATGAGTTTGAAAATTCGTTGGATTTTGACTTAGAAGAAATTATTACATAAAAACGCAGGCTAAAGCCTGCGACTACCAAAAAATAAAATATTTTTGACATTACTAAGTAATATTGAAGGAAATGAAAATGAGAAATACATTTTTTCCTGAAAAACAAGGACTATACGACCCACAATTTGAAAAAGATTCCTGTGGTGTAGGATTTGTGTGTGATATAGAAGGTAGGCAATCTAACGAGATGTTGCATCTGGGAATAGAAACCCTTAATCGTCTCTTGCATCGTGGTGCTACCGGCGCGGATCCGGAAACCGGAGATGGTGCAGGTATTCTTATTCAAATACCCGATGAGTTTTTCCAAAAAGAAACTCAAAAAATAGGAATTGATTTACCCCTTTTAGGTGAATACGGTACAGGTTTAATTTTTTTCCCTCCGGATAAAAAAGAATGGCAGTTTTGTAAAGATATTTTTTCAAAAATAATCAAAGAGGAGCAACAAAAACTTTTAGGATGGCGCAGGGTTCCGGTGGATGATTCCAGTATCGGTAAAACTGCCCGCCAGACGCAACCGGTGATTGAACAAATTTTTATTGCTAAAGACCCGAAGGTCAAAAGACAGATAGATTTTGAAAGGCGTCTTTATGTAATCAGGAAACAAATAGAAAATATTATTCGTGCTTCTAATTTAAAACAAAAATCATATTTTTACATTAATAATCTTTCTTCCCGCACTTTTGTTTATAAGGGGTTATTGATATCTAATCAACTGGAAAATTTTTTTCTGGATCTTAAAGATAAAAGTTTAAAAACTGCTCTTTGCTTAGTCCATGCACGCTATAGCACCAATACTTTTCCTACATGGGATTTGGCTCAGCCATTCCGCTTTTTAGCTCATAACGGAGAAATTAATACCTTGCGGGGAAATATTAACAGGATGCGGGCCAGGGAAGGATTATTACAAAGTGAAGTTTTGAATAGGAAGGATATTGAAAAAATAAAACCCATAATTGTTCCGGATGGAAGTGATTCCGCAACGATAGATAATGTATTTGAATTACTTGCTTTAACCGACAAATCTCTTCCTTACGCAATGATGATGCTCATTCCCGGGGCCTGGCAGGAAAATAAATTAATGGATGAAAGGTTAAAAGATTTTTATAAATATCATGCCTGTTTTATGGAACCGTGGGATGGCCCGGCTGCTATTGCTTTTACCGACGGAGTTAAAATCGGAGCTGTATTAGATAGAAATGGTTTGCGCCCGGCACGTTATATTGTGACTAAGAAAAATTTTGTAGTTATGGCTTCGGAAGTGGGAGTTTTAGATATACCTCCGGAAGATATTCTTTTATCAGGGAGGCTGGAGCCGGGGAAAATGTTTTTTATCGATACAGAAAAAGGAAAAATCATTGAAGATGATGAAATAAAATTAGAAATGGCGACAGGTCATACTTATAATCAATGGATTAAAGAGCAGATGGTTGATCTTGATGAAATACCGGCAGTTAAAAATACCAAAAAAATTACACAAGATATAATAACTTCCTTAAAAGCCTTTGCTTATACCCGCGAAGATTTAAAGTTTATTATCAAATTTATGGCCGAAAACGGAGAGGAACCCACAGGTTCAATGGGGGACGATACCCCTCCTGCAATTTTATCTAAAGAACCGGAGCTTCTTTATAATTATTTTAAACAACTTTTTGCCCAGGTAACTAATCCGGCCATTGATCCGATAAGAGAAAATTTAGTAATGAGTCTGGAAAGTTATATCGGTTCTGAAAAAAATATTTTAGCAGAGACATCTTTACATTGTCATAAATTAAGAGTAAAGAAACCTGTTTTGACTAACGAAGAGTTAGAAAAAATACGCAACATAAAAAAGAATGATTTTAAAACAAAAACTATTTCCGTTTTGTTTTCTACTAAGAACAAAGATAATAAGGAATTTATAAAAGCCCTGGATAAAATATGTGCAGAGGCAGTTACAGCAATCGAAAAAGGATATACTTTTATTATTTTAAGTGACCGGGGTGTGAATAAAGAATATGCGGCAATACCGATTCTTTTGGCTTTGGGAGCCGTACATCATTATTTAGTAAAGAAGGCTTTGCGTTCTCAAATTGGAATCATAATAGAAAGTGCGGAACCACGCGAAGTTCATCACTTTGCTCTTCTTTTTGGATACGGTGCCGATTGTATTAATTCTTATTTGGCCTATGATGCAATTAAATATTTAATAGATGAGAAGCGGATAGAATTAGATTTTGCTCTTGCTTTGAGTAATTATAGAAAAGCTGTTGATAAGGGAATACTTAAAATCCTCTCAAAAATGGGAATATCAACCTTACAAAGTTACAAAGGTGCTCAGATATTTGAAGCTCTGGGTTTAAAAGAAGAGATAATTAACAGGTGTTTTTTAGGAACGGTTTCCCGTATTGGCGGAGCAGGGTTTGATGTTATTATAAAAGAAACTCTTTTGCGTCACGAAAAAGCCTATCCCCAAAGAGAAACAACAACTTTTTCTTTTTTGGATGCCGGTGGTGTGTACCAATGGAAAAGAAACGAAAAGTTTCATTTATGGAATCCCCAGACTATTTCTGCTTTACAGAATGCAGTCAGACAAAATAGTTATCCCGGGTATAAAGAATTTGCCCGTACGATAAATGACCAATCAGAAAATCCTGCTACTTTACGCAGTTTATTTAAATTTAAAAAAACCAGAGCAATACCAATAAACAAAGTAGAAGCGGCAGAAAAAATCCTAAAACGTTTTGTTACCGGAGCGATGAGTTTCGGTTCTATTTCCAAAGGTGCGCATGAAAGTATTGCTATTGCGATGAATCGATTAGGTGCTCGTTCCAATACAGGGGAAGGGGGTGAAGATCCTGCACGATTTAAACCCTTGACTAATGGTGATTTTAAGCGTAGTGCAATAAAACAGGTTGCTTCAGGAAGATTTGGAGTAACGACTAATTATTTAGTTAATGCTGATGAGTTACAAATAAAAATAGCACAAGGGGCTAAACCCGGGGAAGGGGGACAGCTTCCCGGGCATAAAGTAAGCCCGGCTATTGCCCAAATTCGTTATACTACTCCGGGAGTAATTTTAATTTCTCCTCCACCCCATCACGATATTTATTCTATTGAAGATTTAGCTCAATTAATCTTTGACTTAAAAAATACTAATCCCGGTGCCCGGATAAGCGTTAAACTTGTTTCTGAAATGGGGGTAGGAACAGTTGCGGCCGGAGTAGCTAAGGGACATGCTGATATGATTTTAATTTCCGGAGGAGATGGGGGAACCGGTGCTTCTCCCCGGAGTTCTATAAGATATGCCGGTCTTCCCTGGGAATTAGGTATTTCAGAAACACATCAGACACTGGTTTTGAATGATTTGCGTTCAAGGGTACGCTTACAAACCGACGGACAAATGCGTACAGGGCGGGATATAGCCATTGCAGCCCTTTTGGGAGCAGATGAATTCGGTTTTGGTTCAGTTGTTTTGGTTGTTTTGGGATGTATGATGCTCAGGCATTGCCATCTTAATAATTGTTTGTTAGGTGTTGCTACTCAAGACGAAGTTTTACAGGAAAGATTTAAAGGTAAACCTGAACACATTGAGAATTATTTTCGTTTTGTAGCTGAGGAGATACGAGAAATTATGGCTGAGTTGGGAGTCAGCAAAATTGATGAAATGATCGGACGAACGGATTTATTAGAAATAAACCAAAAGATTATTCCATGGAAAGCTAAAGATATTGATTATTCCGGTATTCTTTATCAGCCGCAAGGAGCTCATAAATTTTCAGGTTCGGTTGAGCAGGATCACGGAATTGAGCATGTTTTGGATAAGAAACTTATTGAATATGCCCGGCCGGCTTTAGAGCAGGCACGAAAAGTTAATATGGAATTGGAAATTAAAAATATAAATAGAACTACCGGGGCAATGTTGAGTGGAGAATTGTGTAAGAGGTATGGTGAGGAAGCCCTTGCGGAGGATACTATTTGTTTTAAGTTTAAAGGTGTAGCCGGGCAAAGCTTCGGGGCCTGGTTGGCGAAAGGGATAACCTTTGAACTAGAGGGTTTGGCTAATGATTATATCGGGAAAGGTGTATCCGGAGGAAAAATAATTGTTTATCCGGACAAGAAAACGGATTACAAACCGGAAGAAAATGTTATTATTGGAAATACGACTTTTTATGGGGCAATAGCAGGCGAAGCTTATATTTGCGGGGTCGCCGGAGAGAGATTTTGTATCAGAAATTCCGGTTTAAATACAGTGGTAGAAGGAGTGGGGGATCACGGTTGTGAATATATGACCGGGGGCAGGGTGGTTATTCTGGGTAAAACAGGAAGGAATTTTGCTGCCGGGATGTCAGGTGGAATCGCCTATGTTTACGATGAAAAAAATAATTTTAAAGATAAATGCAATTTGAATATGGTAGAGTTGGAAGAAATAGATAGAGAAGATGAAAAAACCGTTTATGATTTACTGAGCAGTCACTATACTTATACGCAAAGTTCCCGGGCAAAAGCGATTTTAGATAATTTTAAAAATAAAATTAAAAAGTTTGTTAAAGTAATGCCTGTAGAATATAAGCGTATTTTAGAAGAAAAGAGAAAAAAAGGGACATTAGATTTGGCGGGGGTTTCAAATGGGAGATCCTAAAGGATTTTTAAAAATTAAAAAACAATCTATTCAATATCGGCCGGTCAAAGAACGAATTGAAGATTTTTGCGAGGCAGCAATTTTACCGGCTCTTTCCCATTCCCGGGAACAGGCAGCACGTTGTATGGATTGTAGTACTTCCTTTTGTCATTGGGGATGTCCATTGGGAAATTATATTCCGGAATGGAATGACCTTGTTTTTAACGGTCATTGGAAAAGGGCATTTGAATTGCTTAATGCAACTAATAATTTACCCGAAATTACCGGGAGACTATGTCCTGCTCTTTGTGAATATGCCTGTGTTTTGGGATTTAATGACGATGCGGTAACTATAAGGGAGAATGAATTAGCTGTAGTAGAATATGCTTTTAACACAGGATTAATAAAACCTTCGCTTCCTTTAATGCGAACAGAAAAAAGAGTTGCTGTTGTTGGCTCAGGCCCGGCAGGATTATCCTGTGCTGTGCAATTAAATCAAGCCGGCCATAAAGTAGTTGTTTTTGAAAAAAACAATAAAATCGGAGGAATTTTACGTTACGGTATTCCTGATTTTAAACTGGGAAAAGAAATAATAGATCGGCGGCTGGCAATTTATGAAAAAGAAGGAATTGTGTTTATCACCGGGGTAAATGTAGGGAATGACTTATCCGCAGAAAAACTTTTGGCAGAATATGACGCAATATGTCTTGCCGGCGGTAGTTCTGTCCCCCGTGATTTAAAAATCGAAGGCAGGAAACTGCAAGGTATTCATTTTGCTATGGATTATTTAGTGCAAGCCAATAAGAAGGTTTCCGGAGAAAAAATTGTTGACGAAAAATTGATTAATGCTAAGGGGAAAAAGGTAGTAGTTATCGGAGGTGGTGATACCGGTGCTGATTGTGTCGGAACAGCTCATCGGCAGGGTGCAGGTAAGATAGTACAAATTGAGCTTTTACCTAAACCTCCCCAATCGCGTAGTCAGGATTTTCCGTGGCCTATGTATCCGGTAATTTTAAAGACTTCTACTTCACATCAGGAAGGTGGAGAACGCTGCTGGTCGGTTTTAACTAAAAAATTTATAGGGGAAAAAGGGGAAGTAAAAAAAATTAGCTGTGTAAAAGTGGAGTTTATTAAAAAAGATGAAAATTCTTTTCCGATAATGAAAGAGATTCCAGGCAGTGAATTTGAAATAGAAGCGGACTTGATAATTTTAGCAATAGGTTTTATTGGCCCCCAGCAAGAGGGATTATTGAAAAAACTCAGCATTGAACCGGATAATTGGGGGAATGTAAAAAGCGATGAAAAACAGATGAGTTCGAAAAAAGGAATATTTACTGCCGGTGATATGAGGCGGGGACAATCACTTATTGTCTGGGCTATAGTAGAGGGTAGACGGGCAGCTTATTTTATTGACGAGTATCTTATGGGTAAAAGCTGTTTACCCTTTATGTAATTTAATGAGACTACAGGAAGTCGAAGTGTCTCGGGTTTAATTCCCCGTAGCTTGATGCGGGGAATTTCATTGTGTTTATAGGTATTTGACATAAAGATGAAAAATGAAGTATAATGGCAAAATTAAAATATAGAAAACCCCTAAATCTTTATGATTACATAGTGCAATTATGGGGAAAAATTGGTTTTTAAATTGTAAAACAAATTCTAAAATTTTGACATTTAAAGAAAGGATAATGATGAAAGCAATAATTGCTCTGGAAGATGGAACTATATTTGAAGGTAGTTCTTTTGGTGCATCAGGAGAAAGGACGGGAGAAATTGTTTTTAATACCAGTATGATGGGATACCAGGAAATTTTAACCGATCCTTCCTATAAAGGGCAAATAGTTACTATGACTTATCCTTTAATCGGAAATTATGGAGTAAATAAAGATGATTATGAATCAATAAGGCCTTTTATGGAGGGATTTATAGTTAAAGAATGCAGCCGAATTAGCAGTAACTGGCGGGCAGAAGACAGTTTAATTAATTTTCTTAAAAAACACAATGTTATGGGAATAGAAGGGATTGATACTCGTGCACTGACTAAACATATACGTGCTCAAGGAGCAATGAAAGCAGTCATATCTACGGAGTGTTTAGATAGATGGGTTTTAGTGGAAAAAGCAAAAAAATCCCTTTCTTTAATCGGGAGGGATTTGGTGAAAGAAGTTGCTGCCCAAAAAGCTTATGAATGGGAGAAAAAAGGGAAATATAAAGTAGTAGTTATTGATTGTGGAGTGAAATATAATATATTACGGGAATTGGCATTACATGACTGTGCGGTAAAAGTTGTTCCGGCTAAAACAAAAGCTATTGATATATTAAAACTAAAGCCGGATGGAGTATTGATTTCTAATGGCCCGGGGGATCCGCAAGGAGTTCCTTATGTGATAGAGACAGCAAGGCAATTATTGGATAAATTGCCTATTTTTGGAATTTGTTTGGGACATCAAATTTTAGGGTTGGCTATGGGCGGAAAAACTTATAAACTTAAATTCGGCCATCGGGGGGGGAATCACCCGGTAAAGGATTTAAAAACTAACAAAATAATTATAACCGTTCAAAATCATGGTTTTTGTGTAGATATGGAATCATTGAGCGAAGAAGTGGAAATGACCCATATAAATCTTAATGACCAGACTTTAGCCGGAATAAGACATAAGAAGTTTCCTGTTTTTTCTGTTCAATTTCATCCGGAAGCTTCCCCCGGCCCGCAAGATGCACAATATTTGTTTAAGCAATTTACTGATTTAATGCAATAGCAAGTTAATAAAATAGTGGGGAAGGGAATACAAATATAACCCTTTACGTTAAGGATAATAAAAATGCCTAAAAGAACGGATATAAAAAAGATATTAATTATTGGGTCGGGACCGATTATAATTGGGCAAGCGTGCGAGTTTGATTATTCCGGAGTACAGGCATGCAAAGCATTAAAAGCAGAAGGATACGAAGTTGTTTTAGTGAACAGTAATCCGGCAACAATTATGACTGACCCTGAAATGGCTGATCATACCTATATTGAACCAATAGTTCCTGAAATGCTCGAAAAAATTATTGCCCGGGAAAAACCGGATGCCGTATTGCCTACCCTGGGGGGGCAGACAGCGCTTAATGTGGCGGTAAAGTTAGAAGAAAAAGGTGTCTTTAAAAAATATAATGTAGAAATGATCGGGGCAAATTGTGAGGTAATTAAAAAGGCGGAAGACAGAAAATTGTTTAAAAAAGCAATGGAAAAAATCGGTATGGATTTACCGCGAAGTGGACAGGCATATAATTTAGGTGAAGCCGAAGAAGTAGCAGGAGAGATAGGTTTCCCGGTAATTATTCGTCCCAGTTTTACTATGGGGGGAACCGGGGGAGGAGTGGCTTATAATATTGAAGAATTTAGAGAAATGGCAATTAAAGCTTTAGATAGTAGTTTAATTAATGAGATATTAATAGAAGAGTCGGTAATTGGGTGGAAAGAATTTGAATTAGAAGTGATGAGGGATATAAAAGATAATGTAATTATTGTTTGTTCGATAGAAAACTTAGATCCTATGGGAGTTCATACCGGGGACAGTATTACTGTTGCCCCTATCCAAACTCTCACCGATAAAGAATATCAACAGATGCGTAATGCGGCGATAAAAATAATCAGGGAAATTGGGGTAGAAACAGGGGGGTCTAACGTACAGTTTGCGGTTAATCCGGAAGACGGGAAAATGGTGGTTATTGAAATGAACCCGCGCGTATCACGTAGTTCCGCTCTGGCTTCTAAAGCAACCGGTTTTCCCATAGCCAAAATAGCGGCTAAATTAGCCGTAGGATATACTCTGGATGAGATATCCAATGATATCACTCAGAAGACGCCTGCCTGTTTTGAACCGACTATTGATTACTGTGTAGTTAAAATTCCCCGTTTCAATTTTGAAAAATTTCCCTCTGCGAGTAAGACATTAACTACTTCTATGAAAGCAGTAGGCGAGGTTATGTCTATCGGAAGGACATTTAAAGAGGCACTGCAAAAGGCTTTGCGTTCTATGGAAACAGGAAGTTATGGATTAGATAAAAAATTTAAATCTTTAACCCGGGGAAAAATATCAAAAAAACTGGGAATTCCTTCCCCTGATAGGATTTTTTATATAAAAAATGCTTTGGATGAAGGTTTTAGTATAGAAGAAATTTATGGTTTATCAAAAATAGATAGGTGGTTTTTATATAATATTAAACAAATTGCCGATTTAGAAAAAGAGATTATTAATTATTCCGAAGAGGACATCTTTCCTCCTGATTTATTAATAAAAGCAAAAAAATATGGTTTTTCCGACAGGCAGTTAGCTTTTCTTTTAAAAAAAGATGAAAGTTATATCCGTAACTTACGCAAGGAAAAAAATATCTTTCCTACATTCAGACAGGTAGATACCTGTGGGGCCGAATTTGAAGCGTATACCCCATATTATTATTCTACCTATAATGCTAAGGCTGAGGATAAAACCCCTGTTTTGTCAAATAAAAAAGTAATGATTTTAGGTGGCGGCCCGAATAGAATTGGTCAGGGGATAGAATTTGATTATACCTGTGTGCACGCGGCTTTTGCCTTGCGTGATGAAAAATATGAATCAATAATGGTTAACTGTAACCCCGAAACTGTATCCACCGATTATGACACTTCCGATAGGCTTTATTTTGAGCCACTGACCGTTGAAGATGTTCTGGCAATTTATAGGGAGGAAAAGCCTGAAGGGGTAATTGTTCAGTTTGGCGGACAGACTCCTTTAAATATTGCTAAGGAATTGGAAGACAATGGGGTGAAGATTTTAGGTACATTACCGAATAGTATTCATTTAGCGGAAGATAGAGAACGTTTTCGCGAAAAGATGATCGCTCTTGATATTCCTCAACCGGAAAGCGGCATAGCTCGTTCGTTGGAAGAAGCTGTTACTATTGCCGGAAAAATAGACTATCCCCTGATGGTGAGGCCGTCTTTTGTGTTAGGCGGGCGAGGGATGGAGATTATCTATGATGAAACTATGCTCTTAAAATATGCCGAGAAAGCAATAGAGGTTAGTCCCGAATATCCGATGCTTATTGACCGGTTTCTTGAGCAGGCCGTTGAAATAGAAGTCGATGCTCTTTCCGATGGTGAGGATACATTTGTTGCTGCCATTATGGAGCACATAGAGTTAGCCGGTGTTCATTCAGGGGATTCTGCCTGTGCCATTCCCACAAGAACGATTAAAGAAGAATGTTTAAAGACAATAGAGAGATATACAGCTCAAATCGCCAAGGAATTGGAGGTAGTGGGTTTAATGAATATACAATATGCTATTTGTGATGATAAGGTCTATATTCTTGAAGCAAATCCCAGGGGTTCGCGTACAGTTCCTTTTGTTTCTAAAGTTACAGGAATTCCTATAGCCCGTATAGCAACTAAGGTAATGTTAGGTAAAAAAATTAAAGACTTTAACGGGTTAAAGAAATATAAACTTCCTTATGTGGGGGTAAAAGAAGCGGTTTTTTCATTTAATATGTTTCCCGAGGTAGATCCGCTGTTAGGGCCGGAAATGAGGGCTACCGGTGAGGTGATGGGAATTGCTGATACCTTCGGACTTGCTTTTTATAAGGCGCAGGAAGCTGCAGGCACCAAACTTCCCCTGGAAGGAAATGTCCTTTTGACCGTAGCTGATAAAGATAAATCAGGTTTGGTTCCTATTGCCCAACAGCTTAAAAAAATGGGGTTTAATGTTTATGCTACAAGGGGGACAAGCTGTTTCCTTAGAGAGAAAGGGCTCGAGAGTGTAACGGTAAAGAAACTACATGAAGGTAAACCAAATATCACTGATGCAATTAAAAATAAAGAAATTAGTCTTATCATCAATACGCCTGTTGGACGCAGTAGTAAATACGATGATAGTTTTATTCGCATAAAAGCGATACAATATAAAGTTCCGTATATTACTTCATTGATGGCCGCTCAGGCTAGTCTTGAAGGTATTCAAGCTGTAACTAAAGCTGAAAATCCACCCAAATCCCTGCAAAATTATTACAAGGAACTTAAACAAAAACAATAATAACTTACTCCTATTTGTATGTGGTAGCCGCAACCTTTAGGTTGCGTTATCGTCGGATATTTTCCGCAGGCTTCCTCCGGAGGCGGACCCGCCTTAATGATTGGCGGACAGGCAAGAAAGCCTGTGACTACCAAAATCAGAGTTATAACATACTCTGAAAAGTGAGAATTCATATTATCGTCGACAAAATAGATTTTTGCTGTTCGCAGGGATGATAGAAACAAAAACAGATTTAGTCCATAGTCCAAAGACAGAAACCACAGTTATTAGTTAATAGTTATGAATTATAAGTTAAAGAATAAAAAGGCACAAAGGCATTAAGGCACAAAGGCACAAAGTGAAAGACAAAAGACAAAAACAAAAGACTGCGAATGGCAAATAGCAAAAGAAAAAGGCAGTTGAAAAAGACAGCTCCATAAATGGAGCGACTACAAAACGAAAATAAGGCAGTCGACAGATAAAAGGCAGGCACAAAGACAGAAACTACAGTTATAAGTTAAAAAAACAAAAAAACGCGGACAAGGACTAAAGACAGGCACAGAGGCACGCAAAAAAGAACAAGAAATACAATTCGGAAACAGGTTCTTTTTTGACACAACTCGAATTATAAAAAGCTTGACAAGGTTACCTTTAATACTTATAATAATGCATATTTTTAAAGAAAAAAATCGCACAATGATGTGCGGTAAGGACAAAGGGGTCCGATATTAGAAGGGCACTTTTATTTTTTTGGTGTTCTGTTTGTAAAGATGAATCTTGATTGCTTAAAAGTAGTCAGGATTTATTGAAAACAGCTCACAGGATTGTGTGGCTAGTTAAAAGGAGGGAAAAAATGAATTTACAACAACCAAATGCAAATGAAGCAATACAGACTTCAAACCGGTCAAGAAATGTTTCTCCGGGTTCAGGACTTTGTACCCGGTGTATTGACGGATGTCGTGGTAACTGCGATGTTTTTAAAGCAACATTTAGAGGACGGGAAGTGATTTATCCCGGACCTTTCGGAGATATTACTGCAGGAGGAGATAAAGAGTATCCTATAGATTATTCACATCTTAACATTTTAGGATATGCAATGGGGGCAAAGGGTCTTCCTGAAGGAGTCGAAGCCGGGCCGGATACAGCAACTTTTCCGGCTGTAAGAACTGAAACCGAATATGGTTGGGACAAGAAAGTAAAACTGAAAGTACCTATTTTTACCGGGGCATTGGGTTCTACGGAAATCGCTCGTAAAAATTGGGAGCATTTTGCCATTGGAGCCGCAATTTCCGGGGTAACCCTGGTTTGCGGAGAAAATGTTTGTGGAATTGATCCAAAACTCGAGTTAGATGCTAAAGGTAAAGTTAAAAAGGCTCCTGATATGGATCGTAGAATCGAAACTTACAGAAAATTTCACGGCGGCTATGGTGAAATATTAGTTCAAATGAACGTAGAAGATACCCGTCTGGGTGTTGCCGAATATGTGTTAAATAAACATAAATTGGAAACAATTGAGTTGAAATGGGGACAAGGGGCAAAATGTATCGGTGGAGAAATTAAAGTAAAAAGTATTGAAAGAGCTTTAGAACTTAAAAAACGCGGGTATATTGTTACTCCGGATCCAACAATTCATTCAGTGCAGGAAGCATATCGGGTTGGCGAAATTAAGGAATTTGAACGGCATTCCCGTCTTGGATTTGTCTCAGAAGAAGGTTTTTTGTCCGAAGTAGAACGTTTAAGAAAACTTGGTTTTAAACGTGTTACTTTAAAAACAGGTGCTTATCCAATGAGAGAACTGGCTATGGCGATTAAGTATAGTTCAATTGCTAATATTGACCTCTTAACCATTGATGGTGCTCCGGGTGGAACAGGAATGAGTCCCTGGAGAATGATGCAGGAATGGGGTATTCCCACATTCTATTTACAGTCGATGACCCAGGAGATTTGTGAGAAGTTAACTAAAAAAGGAATGCGTGTTCCTGATATTGCTATTGCCGGGGGTTTTTCCACTGAAGATCATGTATTTAAGGTGCTGTCTATGGGTGCGCCTTATACCAAGGCTGTTTGTATGGGTAGAGCACTAATGATTCCCGGAATGGTAGGTAAAAATATTGGCCAATGGATGAAAGAAAACAACTTACCCAAAACAGTTTCTCAATACGGGAAAACAGTAGAAGAAATCTTTGTTTGTTATGAAGAGTTGGTTGATGAATATGGGAAAGATATTAAAGATATTCCATTAGGTGCTATCGGAATTTATTGCTTTTCACAGAAAATAAAAGTAGGGTTGCAGCAGTTAATGGCCGGTACCCGAAATTTTAAACTTTCAGCTATTTCCAGAAAAGACATTACTGCTCTTTCTCAGGAAGCAGCTAAAGTATCAGGAATACCTTATGTGATGGATGCTTATAGACAGGAAGCAGAGGCTATTCTGGAGGGTTAATTTTAGGAGAAAAGACCTGAAATTGAAATGTTAATTTACCCGGGGTAACTGGATGTTATCAGTTACCCCGGTAGTATGTGTATTAAGGTAGTAGTAAACATTGTTTGATTTTTTCCGATTACCACCGTTTATTTCTAATCTTTATTCGGTGAATATTTTACCTAAAATATAATCAGTTCTTAACAAATAAAAAGGAGAAAACTTATGAATTTATTATTGTTTATTATTACCCTTATCGTATCCTTTATTGTAATAAAAATAGGAGCTATTGCTTTTCAATTGACCGGGTTAGAATGGTCTTTAGCTCAATTTCAGGCTTTATCCTGCTTTACCGGAACCGGTTTTACTACCAAGGAATCAGAGCTAATTACCGGGAATCTTCAAAGAAGGCGCATTGCTTCCGTACTTATTATTTTAGGTTATGCCGGATTAGTTACCATAATTGTCACTTTTGCTAATTCTTTAAGGCCGTCTCCAACCTTTGATATCCCTTTCTTATCCTCATTTTTTTCTCCGGGGGTGTTGCCCTGGATGAATTTTCTTATCATTATCATTTCTGTATACATTATTTATAAAATCGTTACTTATGCTAAGTTTGCTCAACGGTTAACCGATATTTTAAGAGCGCGTATGGTAAAAAAAGAAATTATTAAACCGGTATCCTTTGAAGAATTAATGGTAGCCACAGGTGGTTACGGTGTGTCCAGCATAGAAATTTGTAAGGGTAGTCCGATATTAGACAAGACGATGATTGAAGCAGCCTTAAGAAAACAGGATATTACAATTTTGGCCATAGAGAGAGACGGGGAAATAATTCCTAATCCTTCTGCAAAAATGAAATTTCTTTTAGGTGACAAATTGGTGTGTTTCGGAAAGTTGGAAAATATTAGAACGAAACTATGTTTAATTCCCTAATAAATTTCAAAAAACATTAAAATGAATGATAAAAATATTAAAAATTGGGAAAATATGGAAGATGAAGAATTACTAAATTTTCGGCTTTGTGATTTGCATCTAACTATTAAGGGAACAGAGCTGGAAATTTATGTGCAGCAACTTTATCATGAACTTGCCCAAAAAAATATTATTTTTCATCCTGTTTGTTATTTAGCGGATGAATGGCTCTGTCCGGACCGGGAACCGGTAATTGGAATTCCTTTCTATCTGGCTCATTTCCATCTTAAAAAACTGGAACATAAGATGATGTTGGATGTAGAAGGAGGAACAAAATCTTCCTGTATGCGCCTTTTAAGGCACGAAGCCGGACATACTATTAACTATGCTTATCGTTTATATCGAAGAAAACGCTGGAAGGAATTATTCGGTTTGTTTTCCAAAGACTATCCGGAAAAGTACCGTTTTCGGCCGTATAGCAAAAGCTATGTGCGCCACTTAGAAGACTGGTATGCTCAATATCATCCTGATGAGGATTTTGCTGAAACCTTTGCCGTATGGCTTACTCCTAAAAGTAAATGGAGAGAGGAATATCGCGGATGGAAAGCCCTGGAAAAACTGGAATATGTTGATCAGTTGATGAAAGAAATAAGCAATAAGCAGCCCTTGATAGAAACAGGTAAAAAATTATGGCAGGCTTCCCGGTTGACATTAAGATTAAAAACTTATTATCGACGAAAAAGGAAACTTTATGAAGAAGAATATCCGGATTTTCATGATTCCAATCTTAAAGAAATATTTTTTTCTGCTGAGTCTTCTCCATCAACTTCAAAAGCAGCATCATTTTTAAAACATTATCAAAAACAAATTTTAGATAATGTTTCTATGTGGACCGGAGAAAAAAAATATATAATCAATCGTATTATAAAAGATTTAATTAAACGGTGTAATGAATTAAATTTATATACTGATAATAATGAATGTAACACAGTTTCTAAAGTAACGGCTTATATAACGACATTAATAATGAATTATCTTTATACCGGAGGATTTAAAAAAAGACGATGAGGAAAAAATTAAAAATTTTAGTTTTATTTGATAGTGCCGGTTCTCCGCCTTCAGATCAGGATTTTAAAGAAGAATTAAAAGGTGATGGTTGGGAAACAGAGGCAGAAGTTATTAATACCCTAAAAAAATTAAGCTATGAAGTAAGGATATTAGGAATTTATGATGACGTAAATTTAATTATCGAAGAAATTAAAGGGCATAAGCCGGATGTAGTTTTTAATCTGGCCGAAGTTTTTTTAGGTAAAGCCCGTTTTGATAAAAATATTCCTTCTATTCTGGAAATGTTACAAATTCCTTATACCGGTTCGGGCCCGGTAGGGATGATGTTATGTAACAACAAAGCAATTAGTAAAAAAATACTAACCTTTCACCGGATTAAAGTGCCCGGTTTTTATGTGTTTCAGAGGAAAAAACGCATCTGGCAGCCCAAAAAATTACGATTTCCTCTTATAGTAAAACCTTTAAGAGAAGAAGCTTCTACCGGTATTGTTCAGGCTTCTTTCGTGGAAAATGAAAAAGAACTTTGTGATAGAGTCAAATTTATTCATGAACAATTTAAAATGGATGCTATTGCCGAAGAATATATTGAAGGCCGTGAATTGTATGTAAGTATTCTGGGCAGCAAAAAATTAATGGTTTTTCCTTTGCGTGAGATAAAATTTACACAAGTGAACGATAATGAACATAAAATAGCTACTTATAAAGCAAAATGGGATACGGAATATAGAAAAAAATGGGGTATTAAAAATGAATTTGCCGGGCGTCTTTCTACGGGTATTTTGGAAAAAATAGAGGAAATTTGTAAAAAAGCCTACCGGGTTTTACAACTGCAGGGATATGCCAGATTTGATATAAAACTGACCCCGGAAAATGAAATTTTTATTCTGGAAGCAAATGCCAATCCTTCACTTGCTCCTGATGATGAATTTGCTTTATCCGCGGAAAAAGCAGTCCTTTCTTATCTGCAGCTAATCCAAAAAATATTGCATTTTGCCTTAAAGAGAGACAGATAAAAAATAGTCCACAGACAGAAAGACAGTCCATAGTCCATAGACAGAAACTACAGTTATAAGTTACGAGTTATTAGTTATAAGTTTAAAAAAATTAAAAGACAAAAACAAAAGACTGCGAATGGCAAATGGCTTATAGCAAAAAACAAAAGACAATTTTCCCCCTTTGAAAAAGGGGGTTAGGGGGATTTGGACAAAAGGAAAATACTAAATCCAAAACACATTTTACCTTCATTTTTTTGTTTTTAATTTTGAAGTTTGAATTTGGGAATTGGGAGTTTGAAAAGATAGTTCACAGACAGAAACGGCAGTTATAAGTTATTAGTTATAAGTTAACTACAAAAAAAAGACAAAAGATAAAAACAAAAGACTGTAAATGTTGAATGCTAAGTTTGTTTGTAGTTGCCTGATTTATCAGGCG
>CBDUZB010000010.1:0-19788 GCA_965371605.1 uncultured bacterium | reverse complement strand
GACCCTATAGGGTTTAATCGTGTAAAAAAATATGGATTTAAATTATTTTGGTATATTACTATAGTAGGAGTGGATTTAGATGAGGCAATTAATAAGCTTTTAATAAAAAAAGCAAGAGAAATGGGAGCGGAAGGAATAATAAATGTTGAATATAAATGTTCCGTTTCCCCTTCTACTGTTTATGAACAGATTGCAGTCATTGGAACGATTATTCCTTCGGTGACCGCAACGGGGCCTTGCCGTAAAGTTAAAACCGGAAAAAAAGGAAAAGATTGGGTTTTTTTAAAAATAATAATATGAAATTTACTGAGTTGGTAAAAAAAAGATGCAGTGTGAGAAAATATTTATCCAAAGCAGTGTCCAGGGAAGTTATAAATAAATGTTTGGAGGCGGCAAGGCTTGCGCCATCGGCTTGTAATTCTCAACCGTGGAGTTTTATTGTTGTTGATGATGAGAAAATAAGAAATAGGCTTGCGGAAAGAGCATTTTCCGGTATTTATTCTTTGAGTTCGTTTGCAAAAATGGCTCCGGTGTATATTGTTGTTGTTACTCAACAGTCGGGTTATGCTGCGCGTTTGGGTGGTTATTTCAGAGGTGTGCAATATAGCCTAATTGATATCGGCATAGCTTGCGAGCATTTCATACTACAAGCTACTGAGGAGGGATTGGGAACTTGTTGGTTGGGATGGTTTAATGAAAAAAAAGTAAAAGAAATTTTAGGTATATCCGGAGGGCAAAAAGTTGATGTCGTAATCACTATGGGATATGCTGCTCCTTCTTGTTTGCCCGACAAAAAAAGAAAGTCATTAAAGGTAATTAGCCGATTTTATTAATTCAATTCGACTACAGAGTTTTTTCAGCATAGCTGAGAAAAACTCTGTAGTCGAATTGATCCTGAGAGACTGAAGGGATCGAAGGGTTTCCCCTCAGCTTGCTGTGCAAAAGTTATGCGGGATAAACCAACCTTCGATATTTCGCAGTAATCTATCAGGTGTTTTTTTAAGATTGTTGTTTGGTGGATTTTAACTTGACAGAAAATGAAAGTGAAGGTAGACTTTAGTAAAGATATTTTGCGATGGATGGTTGCCTTAATTTCGATGTGATAAATGTAATAATGGGTACGATGGAATTCAGCGATATTAGCGGATTTTATTTATCCGTTTAACCGAGGATGTTTTATGAGTAAAGTTATAAAAAGTTTAATTTTTGGTTTAATCGTTTCTTTCGGTTTGCAATCTATTCCATATTTTCCACTCGAATGGACATTGACTTTTACCGTTTTATTAATGATTTTATTTTTTAAAACAACCAATTTGGCTATAATTTTTAGTATCTTTTTGTTGGCCTTCCCCATATTTTATCATTCTAATGAATTGGCCTTTTTGTATCTTGTTTTCGGTTTGATTTTTGTCGTTATATTTAATCGATCTTTTAAATTTACTGAAATTTTTCTTTTAATCTTTAGCATGCCTCTCCTTAGCAGTTATAATACCTTCGGTTTTTTTATTCCTCTTGAGTTTATTATTGTTCCCCTGGTTCCATTATTGTTGGGGGGGGAAAGTGTTTTAATAGTAATTCTGAGCTGTTTGTTTTATAGTATGATAAAGATTATTAATCTTCAGGGAGCTGTTGGTTATGTTTTGATTGATTTACCTGATTTTTCCTTTTATAACTTTGTTCCGTACCCTGTTCTTTTTTATGACTTGAGTTGGATGATGGATAAATTTCATCCGTTTATTGATTTGGTTAAATTGAAAGATATCTTATTGAATATAGGTAAGGTTTTTCTGAATAATTCTACAATAATTCTGCAGATGGCTTTTTGGGGAGTAAGTACTTATGTAATAAAGTATTTTCAAGGATTGAAGAAACTGTTTTCTTTTGTTCTCGGATACATAATTAGTTTGTTTTTGATGTTTTTTCTTTACTTTTTAATTTTATTACTTAATCCCCAAAAACTGGAATATCCTTTGACTATCCTTTGTTTTTCGTTAACTGTTATTTATTTGGTAATTTGTGGTTTGGGATTATTAAAAAATTACAGCATTTTTGATTTATATAGGAAGTTTATAAATAAATACAGGCAAAAGAAAAACGAGGAAAATGAGATGTTTCAAAAATCGCTTTCTTCCGACGAGCCTTTAGAATCTTCTTCAGAACTTGCACAAAAGAAAATAGGGGAAGAGCATAAAGAAGAATTAACTGTTGATAGTTTAAGTTTAGATAAATTAAGTTTGGAAGAAGCAGTGCAATTATCTGTTCGGCTGAATGAATATATTAATGACAATTTTTCTATTTATCAAACATTTTTGGGTGTTGATATATTTAAATCATCTAAACTTAAACAGGACGAGTCAGAAGATTCTATTCAATTTTCTTTTGAACATTTTCATCAATTTATAGATAAGATAGTTTCCGCTTTTGGTGCTAAATTGTTAAATCGCAGCGGGGATGGTGTTATTTATTCCTTTGAAAAGGCGGATAGAGCTGTATTTGCCGGAAGAGCTGTTTTAACCCGATTGAAATTCTTTAATCAAAAAGTCAGTAAATTAAAAACCCCTTTACAGGTTAAAATAGGAGTCAATACCGGGAAGGTTATAAGAGGCAAGGGGGCAGAGGGGGGGAAAACTTTTAGTCGTGCTTTGGATTTAACCGGACATTTATTAAAGTTAGCACATCAAAATCAAATTTTAATTGGTGAAGAAACCTATAATACCTTGGAGGATAAATCTTTTACCAGGAAAGTGTTTTTCTCTGAAGAAGATAGTATAGAAGTATATACTTTAAAGGAAGAGTTTATATTTAAAATCAATGATTAAAAAATAAAAGATATTAGTTTATTTTTGGATAAATTTTTTATTAAAGGGTGTTTTTTTTAATTTATCTGCGGATAAAAAAAATCTATAATTTTTTTGAATTGTTGGATTTTGAAAAGAATAATACATAAAAAGGATAAGACTTATATGCGGGAGTAGTTCAGTGGTAGAACGCAAGCTTCCCAAGCTTGATCTCGCGGGTTCGATCCCCGTCTCCCGCTTTTTATTAAAATGGCGAAACTAAAAAGAGTTATTTCAAGTGGAAACGAAAAATATGTTGATTTGCATATTCACACGGATTATTCTGATGGGGCTTTTACTCCTGCAGAAGTGGTAGATTATGCTCGTAGAGTTGGTTTGTCGGCAATTGCCATCACTGACCATGATATAGTGGATGGAATTAAAGAAGCTATTGTAAAAGGGAATGAATGTGGCATAGAAATAGTTCCGGGGATAGAATTAAGTGCAAAGGGACAGATTCCTTCACAGGAGGAAATACATATTCTTGGATATTATGTAGATTGGAAAAATAAGTGTTTTTTAGACAAACTTTGTTTATTTCGTGAAAAACGTAAAAAGAGAGCGGAGCAAATATTAGAAAAATTAAATGATTTAAAAATAAATATTACCATAAAAGATGTGTTGATGTTTGTAAAAAAAGGCTCTATAGGGCGTTTGCATTTTGCTAGGGCGTTAGTAGAGAAAGGTTATGTAAAAAACACAAAGGAAGCTTTTGATAGATATTTGGGTAATATGAAGCCTGCTTACGTTGCAAAATTTAATTGGTGTCCGGAAGAAATAATTAGATTTATTTTAGAAGTAAAGGGTATTCCTGTTCTTGCTCACCCGTTATGTGAAAACGTTCGTGAGGAATTTTTAGGAGAACTGGTTAAAGCAGGGTTAGCTGGAATAGAAATATATCATAGCCGGCATAAAAAATCGGCCATTGACGTTTTAGAAAAAATGGCTATGAAGTATAATCTTTTACTTACAGGTGGTTCAGATTGTCATGGTCAAGTGGGAAGTCGTTCTCCCTTAATGGGAACAATAAAAATTCCTTATTCTGTTCTTGACAAATTAAAAAAATATAAAAATGAAAATAATGGAGGAAGAATATGAGTAAGTTAACAGTAAATGTGAGGTCTCATGCGATAAAGGATCAACAGATTCAGATTGTGGATGTGGGAGGATTTCTTGATGCACACACCGTTCCTCAATTAGAAAATACATTAAATGATTTTTTCAAAATAGAACAATATTGGATAATACTGAATATGGTGAATTTACAATATATCAGTAGTGCCGGATTGGGCTTGCTTGTAGTGGTGAAAGATGAAATAGAGAATAAAAAGGGGACTTTTTTTATTGTTAATTTATCTACTGGGGTATATAAAGTATTTGATATTTCAGGCTGCACAAAAATTTTTAAAATTCTTCAAAAAGAAAATGACGCTTTAAATGAAATCGAAAAAGTTAAATTCAAAGAGAGAAATAATAAAAAATGAGGAAAATAATAGAAATTAAAGTATATAGTGATTTTATCTATTTGGCTTATGTAAGAAGATTTGTCGAATCGATTGGCAGGGAAGAAGTATGGGATAATGATGTAATAGAGCAGGTAGTTATAGCAGTGGATGAAGCTGTAACTAATGTTATGGAACATGCTTACGAATGTAAACAAGGTTGTCCTGTTAAAATATCCTTTGTAATTGAACCCGATAAGTTTTCGATATGTGTTATTGATCATGGTAAGTCTTTTGATTTTCGCCGGATTCTTTTAGGCGATATTGAAAAAAAATTAGAAGAACGGGTGCGCAGAGGAAGAGGAACACTTATTATGAAAAAAATTATGGATACACTGGAATATAGTACTAGTAAAGAAGAAGGGAATGTGTTGAAGATGGTCAAATATTTGTAGAGAAAAGCAGGGTTCTTTATTATAGAAAAAAATAGGATTTGTTATTTTGGAAAATAGCGGGTTTTATCAGGAGAGAGATTTTTTTTCTTGACATCAATTCTAAAATTTTATATCTTCTAATCCTGATAAATTTAAAAAAGGGGGTGGGGGAATGTGCGAGCGTTAGGGAGGCATATTTTAGCGGAATTTTATAATTGTGAAAATGAAATTTTAAATGATGTAGAAATGATAGAAAAAGTAATGGTAGAAGCGTCAAATGTGATAAAAGCAACTGTGGTGAATAAAAGTTTTCATAGATTTGAACCACATGGAGTTAGTGGGGTAGTAGTTATTGCAGAATCTCATCTTTCCATCCACACCTGGCCTGAATATAATTTTGCGTCGGTAGATGTTTATACCTGTGGAAATAAAATAGATCCGTGGATTGCTTATGAATATTTGAATAAGGAGTTAAAGGCCGGTGGGAGCAATGTTTTAGAAGTAAAAAGAGGAATAATAACTTCGGGAAATGCAATAATAAAACATAAGCCGGGAGGAAATTAATTGCAGAAAAAAACAAAAAACAAAAAAATGTATTGGTTCACGGAAAAGTTTTCCGAAGGGGAAGAACATAAACATTTGATAGTGAAGGATATAGTTGAAAAAAGGACCAAATTTCAAACTGCGTTAATTGCGGATACTTATTCTTTTGGGAGATGCTTAATTTTAGATGGAGAGGTCCAATCTGCTGAAGCGGACGAATATATTTATCATGAAGCATTGGTTCATCCTGCGATGTTGAGTCATCCTCGTCCGGAAAAGGTATTGATTATGGGTGGAGGTGAAGGGGCAACTTTGCGGGAGGTATTAAAATATAAATCAGTCAAAGAAGTATTTATGCTGGATATTGATGGGGAAGTAGTTGATTTTTGTAAGAAATATTTATATGCGTGGCATAAAGGGGCGTTTTCGGATTCTAGGGCGAAAGTAATTATTGATGATGCAAAAAAATATATTATAGAAACGAAAGAAAAATTTGATGTTATTATTTCAGACCTTCCCTGTCCCATAAAAAAAGGGCCGGCTTGTTTGTTGTATACTAAAGAGTTTTATGAAATAGTTTCCAAAAAGCTTAAAGCACAAGGTATTTTCGTTATTCAGTCGGGATCGATGTCTTTTACCCAGATTGAATTAAGTTCCTTAATTTATAATACCGTAAAAAAGATTTTTCCTGTAAGGAAAGTTTATTCTCAATTTGTTCCTTCTTTTGATGTGCCATGGGCATTTATTATTGCTACCAAAAAAAATGATCCCGAAAAAATATCAATTGCGGAAATAGATAAGAGAATTAAAAAACGCATAAAGGGAGAATTAAAGTTTTATGATGGGTATACTCATGCGGGAATTTTTAATATTTCTAAGAATTTAAGAGATGTTTTCAGTAAACAAAAAAAGGTAATTTGCAAAAAGAAACTTTTCTTTTTTTATAAATAGGTGGAATAGGTTAATTGAAAAGAAATGAATATTTGAGGAAGCGGCAGGAGAAAGTTCCTTTATTCGATGTCGTTTTTAATCATGCGAAAAGAAAAGTAGTGTCATTTCATACACCCGGACATAAAAATGGGCAAGGTATAGATCCGATCTTTAAAAAGTTTGTAGGAAAAAATTTATTTTATATGGATGTTACTGTTTTTCCCGAGGTAGATTCTCTCCATGATCCCAGAGGCCCGATAAAAGAAGCACAAAAATTGGTTGCGGAAGCATATGGAGTTAAAAACTCTTTTTTTTTAGTTAATGGTTCGACAGTGGGAAATGAGGCAATGTTTTTGTCTGCTTGTAATCCCGGTGACTCTGTTATTATTTCCCGCAATGCTCATAAATCAGTTATGAGCGCTATAGTCTTGAGTGGAGTATGGCCTATCTGGATCCAACCGGAAATAGATTCAAAATTAGATATATTGTTAGACAGTTCACCGGAACAGATAGAAAATGCAATAAAAAAATTTCCTGAAGTAAAAGCCGTATTTATTACCAGTCCGACCTATAATGGGGTTAGTACTAATTTAGCAAAAATTGTTGAAATCGTTCGTCGATATAACAAGATTATTTTATTGGATGAAGCTCACGGCCCTCATTTGCGATTCCATAAAAAATTACCACTTTCTGGTGTAGATGCTAAGGTGGATTTGACTGTTCAAAGTATACACAAAATTTTGTCTGGACTTAGCCAAGGGTCGGTTTTACATTTTAATTCGGATATTGTGGATTTAGATAGGGTAAAAAAGATAGTTTCTTTATTACAGACCACCAGTCCTAATTATATAATTTTAGCTTCAATGGATTTAGCAAGAAGGCAAATGTTTTTTTATGGGGAACAGATAATTAGTAAGTTGATTAATTATGCTGCCTGGGCAAGGAAACGGATTAATTCTCTGGAGAATATATATTGTTTTTGCGAAAAAGATTTAAAACAGGATTATACTCTGGATGTTTTAAAATTAACGATAAATGTTACTGGTTTGGGATTAACCGGTTATGAAGTTGAATCAATTTTGAGTAAAAATTATAACATTCAGGTTGATTGTGCGGATTTGTTCAATTTCATAGCCCTTATGGGGATGGGTACTTCTAAAAGAGATGTCCAATGTTTAGTGAAAGCCTTGGAGGATATTGATAAAAAATATAAGAAGGACGTAAAGCCTTGGGATTTACAGCTTCCGTCATTATCAACGGAGATGGTTATGATGCCCAGAGAAGTAGTTCTTTTGAAAAAAAGTAAAAGGGTTTCACTTAAAAAAGCAGTAGGGCATATTTGTGCTGAGACTTTAACGCCTTATCCCCCGGGGATTCCCGTCTTAATCCCGGGAGAAAGGATAACTCGGGAAATTTGTTGTTATTTGGAAAGATTGTCTCAGAGAGGGATTAGCGTAAGTGGGCAGGATACTGAAATCTTAAATACCATCAAAGTAGTAAGTAATTAATGTCCATATATTTCGAAATTGAATAGCGGGGAGGCAAAAAAGATGAGAAAAAAAGAGTTAGAATTATTACGGAAAAAATTGACAGAAAAGAGAGAGGATATCAAGAAAATTGTCCGGGAAAACAATAGAGAGGAAAAAGATTTTCTTTCTACAGACGTAGGAGATATTGCTGATGCAGCTTCTGATTCAGTGGAAAGAGAATTGTTGTTTGAATTAAATGATAACGAAAGAAGAATTCTGGTAAATGTTGAAGATGCTCTTCAAAAGATAGAAGATGGAACTTATGGTATTTGTGAAAAATGTGGTAAAGAAATAGAAATTGAAAGACTTAAGGCAATGTCCTTTGCTAAGTTTTGTATAAAATGTAAATCTCAAATGGAACCGCGTCGCACATAAACGATAAATGAATAATATCTTTTCTTTTTTGTTTCCTTGACGTTGCTTTTTTTAAATTATAAAAGCTTAGTATGATAGAGTTATTTTTATGGATAAGGAGAAAAAAGTTTTGAGATTTTTTAAGATAAAAATTGATGGGGTTTTTTTGTTTGCAAGTTTGATAGTAGGGTTAATTATTCTCTTTTACTTTACGATGGTTGAAAAAAAAGTAAAAAAGGAAATTTTTAGCCGTTTGGATGGCATTTGTGTTTTGAAAAAAGAAGCAATTAATGATATTATAGGGAATAATAGCAAAATAATTTCTTCGATTGCTGCCCGCAGAAATTTACGAAAACAATTAGAAAAGTTGCAAAAAAGCAATAAAAATCATGATTCTATTGTAGCAGGGATTAATCAAATTCTTTGCGATATTTTTTGTGAACCGGAATTTTTTGCAGAAAATTTTGATGATATATTTGTCATAAATAATCGGGGGAAGATTGTTGCCGGGAGCAAAAAAGAAAATATAGGTAAAAGCATGGTGGATTCCAAAATATATTTGGAAGGAAGCAAGGCTTTTTATCAAGGGTATTGGTATTTTGAAAGCAAATTATTATTTTATCAGTTTTCTGCGCCAATATTTGATTTGGAGGAAAGAAATGTTTTGGGAGTGGTGGGAGTAAAAGCACGGCCGTATAAAATAATAAGCATTTTATCTAAATATACAGGGCTAAATAAAGGTGGCCGGATATTTTTGGGAAAATTAGGAGAAAAAAATATAATGTTGTTTACCTCTTCCCTTTCTCAGTTCGGGGAGGTTTTACAAATCACTGTGCCGTTGTTGAATATTACCCGGATTAAAGCGATGAAATATGCTTTGGAGGAGAAGAAAGGAATTACACCGGATATTAATTTTCAGGGCAAAAAAACTCTTTGTGCTTATCAGCACATTCCAAAAGTTAAATGGGGAATAGTAGTTGAAGTAGAGAGGAAGGCAGCTTTGGCTTCTATTCGAAATTTAAGAATACAAACAGGTTTGGTTCTATCTGCTATTATTATCCTCTTTAGTCTATTATTGAAAAGACAGAAAAACCTTAAAAAGTCTCATATGGAAAATCAGAAAAGAGGTGAAATAAGAACCAATGTATTGGTGGAGGAATTTAAGGAGGTTAATCAATTAATATTCTCTGCAATTGAATGGGAAAAATTAATGCCTTTGATAATGAACGAAGCCATTAAACTTGTAAAAGCTGATGGAGGAATTTTAGCTTTAACCCAAAAAGATAAAGGTAAAAAGACACTTGTTTTCCCTTATCATTGTAATATTCCTGAAGATTCAATGCGAATGATTGTTTCTGAAAAGGAAAAATTGTTGGAGTACATGGCCGCTATAAAAGAAAAATTTTCCTATATTGATAATTATCCTCAATACCACAAAGAGGAATTTCCATGGTTTACGCAGGCGACAGTGAAAAGTTTAATTATAATACCCCTTTTGTTAGAGGGGAAAGAGAATATTGGATTTTTAATGCTTTTTGGGTTTAGGTGTGAAAATCAATTTTTTGAAAAAGAAATAAGTGTTTTGGCTACTCTGGTAGATAATATGGCTCTTGCTATTCATAATGCAAGTCGGTTCAGGCAAATTATACTTATTAATGAAAAGTTACAGTGCCAAAGGGAAGATGTTTCCGGGGCAAATAAAAAAATAATTGAATCGGAAAGGGTTGTTTTGTTAAGGCAGTTAACGGAAGGTATCGGTCATGATTTACGTAATCCTCTGGCCACCATTAAAAATGCCGTTTATTTAATAAAAAAAAGGATGGCAAATAGTAATTTTTTGGAAAAAGATCCTGAAATCGATAGATATTTACAAATGATAGATGAAAAGATTAATCTTTCGGATAAAATAATGAGAGATCTTTTATCCTTTAGTCAAAAAATTAAATCCAAACATACAAGGGCAAAGATAGATTTAATGGTTGAAAAGGCTTTGTCTTCCTTACCCCTTCCGACAAATATAAAGATAATAAAAGAATTGAATCTTCCCAATAAGGAAATTTTAGCAGGGTCGGTACAAATCATACATGCTTTTATGAATATAATTTTGAACGCTTATCAATCTATGCCTCAAGGGGGAAAATTAAAAATTCAAACAAAGGAAGAGAAAACAGGTGTAGAGATTATTTTTAGTGATACGGGTGTGGGAATTAATTCTCAGCATATAGAAAAAATTTTTGGGCCTTATTATAGTACAAAAGGGAAAATGTTAGGATTAGGATTAGCTATAGCTAAAGAGGCAATAGAAAATCATAATGGAAAGATAGTGGTAGAAAGTAAGAAAAATAAAGGAACCTCCTTTATTGTAAGGTTACCCAAGGGATGATCTTTGTGAAAGATATAAACGAAAAAATAATAGCTGGCTTTTTAATTTAAAATTAGATATAATACTTACCGAAAGAAAGGCCTCTTGTGTAGAATGGCCTGTTGTTTGAATTGTAATGGAATAGTAAAGTTTGAATGGTTATGGGTTTTCTGGTTGGGAAAATCCGAAAGAAAAAACTATAAAGAAATGAGATATTTTTTGTGACAGGAATAGTAGATTTTTTGAGTAAAATGTTTTCGCCGGAAATGATAACAGTAATTTTAGGGGCAATGCCTGTTTCGGAATTAAGGGGGGCGATTCCTTTGGCTCTGGGGAAATTTCATTTCACGGCAGGAAAAGCGTTTGGGTTGGCGGTATTAGGAAATTTTTTACCGATAGTTCCCTTACTTCTTTTTTTAGATTATTTTTCTAAATGGTGTATGAAATTTTATTGGGGTAACAAGTTTTTTACCTGGTGGTTTAATCGAACCAGAAAACATAGTGCGAAAATAGAAAAATATGAGTCTTTGGGGCTTATTCTTTTTGTAGCAATTCCTTTGCCGGTGACTGGGGCATGGTCCGGATGTGCAGCGGCTTACCTTTTGGGTATCAAGTTTAGACATGCTTTTTTTTCAATAATGTTGGGAGTATTGATAGCGGGTATTGTAGTGACTTTTACCAGTTTGGGGATAATAAAACTGATTTAAGGTGATAAAAATAATATAAATGCGGGAAGTAGCGCAGCCTGGCTAGCGTGCACGGTTCGGGACCGTGAGGCCGCGGGTTCAAATCCCGCCTTCCCGACCAAATAAAAATTGGTTTAATAGGAGAATATATGAATTTCGAAAAGGCACCAAAATTAAGAATTGGCAGTTTAGATGTGGGTATTCCAATTATTCAGGGAGGAATGGGTGTTGGTATTTCTCTGTCTGGTTTAGCATCAGCAGTTGCTAATGAAGGTGGTATTGGGGTTATAGCTACGGCGGGGATTGGTATGCTTGAACCTGATTTTAATGTAAATTTTACAGGGGCTAACGAAAGGGCTTTATCCAAAGAAATAAAAAAAACAAAAAGTATGACCGATGGTGCTATTGGAATAAACATAATGACAGCGCTTTCAGATTCTGATAACCTGGTGGATATTTCAATAGAAGAAGGTGCGGATTTTGTTTTTTTAGGTGCAGGGCTTCCCATGCGAAGGGCATCAACATTTCCAGAGGGTAAGTTATTAAGAACCGTAGAAAGGATTATTCCTATAGTATCCTCTGCAAGAGCGGTCAAAATTATATTTAATTATTGGGCAAAAAACTATAATTATGTGCCTGATGCTATTGTTGTTGAGGGTCCGTTAGCAGGTGGCCATCTTGGTTTTAAAAGGGAGCAGATTGACAATCCTGATTATTCATTAGAAAAAATACTGCCGGAAATAGTGTCTTTAGTAAAATCTTACGAACAACAATTCAATAAAAAAATTGCCATAATTGCTGCCGGAGGAATATATACGGGTGAAGATATTTATAAAGTCATTCAATTAGGGGTACAGGGGGTACAAATGGCAACCAGATTTGTTACTACCTTTGAATGTGATGCTGATATTAAATTTAAGCAGGAATATTTAGGATGCAAAAAAGAAGACATTATAATAATTAATAGTCCTGTGGGATTGCCGGGTAGGGCTATAAAAAATAAATTTTTAGAAGATGTTGTCGCAGGAATAAAACAACCTTTTAAATGTTTCTGGAGATGTTTGAAAGTCTGTGATTATAAAAATGCACCTTATTGTATAGGTCTTGCCCTAACTAATGCTAAAAGGGGACATCTTCACGGGGGGTTTGCTTTTGCCGGAGCGAATGCCTATCGGGCGAAAGAAATTATTTCCGTTAAAACGCTTATTGAGACTTTATCTAACGAATATAATCAGGCAGTGTCGGCATCTATATCTTAAATTTTCTGAACTCTTCAAGATACATTTTGTTTTAATTTTTTAAAATCAATATTTTGAAGTTTGAAGTGGTATTAACCAGAGAAGGGGATGTTTGTTTTCTTTAGAGTGGACAAAGTGCCGGGTTAATTATTATCGTTCCATATTTCTTGAAGTTCTTTAGTTATTGCAATTGCTTTTTGACTGGAGAGGGCAGATTTATCTTTAAATGTACATTTTGATTTTGTGGCAAGCTTAGTTTTTTTAGAAATTGGGTTAAGGAATTGTTTTACGGTTTGCCGTTTCACCCCATAACTTTTAACAAAATATTGGATTTCCTTGTCGTCGGTTACTACTATTAAAACCTTAGGATTAACTGCTTTTCTGGCCATTCTTTTTATTTTATCGTCTGCTGTTTCATTTTTACTAAAAATCACTTTAATATTAGAATTAGGCTTGGTTAGTGAAATAGGATTTGTATTAGAAGGGAAAAAAACATCATCCTTTCCATCGAAAACAATAGTAACCTTGTTTTTTAGGTTTCCCTGCGGCCTGTATTTTTGTAAAATTTTTATCAGGCCATCCCGGCCATTTTTTAATTTTATTCCGGATAAATAAGAAACTTGTTTTATTACATTATATCCATCAATTATATAGTGAAGGGACATGTTTTGTTTATCTCCGTTTAATTCAATGAAACTTAGAGTTTTTGTCAGCGTAGCTAAAAAAACTTTGTAGTTGAATTAACCCTGAGTGACTGCAGGGAGACGAAGGGTCTCGGGTTTAATTCCCCGCATCTTGCTGTGCAAAAGTTATGTGGGATAAATCCTTGATGCCTGGTAGTTTGCTACGGTTATGTTGTTTAATGTTTAATCTTGATTTTCTTTTCCGAAATTTTAACATAATTTTTTTTTAAAATCAATTTAAAATAATACCGATTATGAAAATGACGGGGTAGACCGTTTTCCCCTTTATGAAAAGATGATATATATTGTTTTCACGAATAATCAAGTTTATCTCTATGCATCATTTATTTTTATCCTATTCTTGTAGGTGGATAAATGTTTTTGAATAAACTCTTGTCAAAAAAAAACAAATTTTGTTATAATAGTCTATGTTGGGGGGCGAAGAAACAGTTTTTCTCTTGGTTAAAAAGTAATCGGCTTTTTATGCGGTTGACCTTGAGTAGCTGGAAAAAGGAGAAAATAAATGATAAAATTTACTTCTCGCAGCTTTCAGAGAGAACGATTTTATTGGATTAGCCTGATTATCGTTTTTGTGATTTTAGTTTCTGTTGTATTGTTCAGCAATGTTCATAATAAGAATAAATTAGTTGATATTCAATACCGGGAAAAAGAATTAATTGCAGAAATTGAATATTTTAAAAAATTGTTAACGGAAAAAGAACAATTATTACAATGTCAACCAAAACTATACGACTGGGAAATAGAACAATTAAAGAAAAAAGGATTGAAAGAACCTGTTAAAAATATAATCGATGATTTGAAAAATCACAGAGAATTGATTCCTTATAAAGGAATGATATTTTATCCTGAAAGTCGTATTCATATTTTAAGTCCCAGATGGGTTTATACATCATTGGATGACGGACATATTTGCGGGCAGATGCTGTTGAAATATAAAGTTTCAAAGAAGGGTAAGATTTCCTGGGAAGTTGTTGATTCTTATTTGGGAAGATGATTAATGGTTGAAAAGACAAAATTAAATAGTTCAGCCTTGGTTTGATGTTTTTTTTAATTATAATCGGGCTTTTATACATTTTGATTTGGACGAGTTTTTACGTATGTTGCCATCTTTGCCTATAATGGTTTATTCTTTTTGTTCCGGGTGTATCTGTAGATTAGAATCATGTGTGCATATTTTGCCGGGTAAAATAACAAAAGTTTTTCCATACAGAAAAACAAATAATTATTCTATCGGAGATGTTTTAGACGTAGGAATACCTTTAATAGTGTTACTTGTATTCCCTCAATTTTGGATTTGGAAGAATAAACCTTTTTTGATTGGGTTTTGGTTATTATTTGGGGTAACAATTATTGACATTAAATTATTTGTTTGTAAAAAATGTAAGAACGAAAAATGTCTTTTCTTTCCTTCCGGATAAATTTAATTTATTAACTTTTTAAAAAATCAAAAATAAAAATACATTGCAAAAAAAGCATAAGTTGATTTATTAGGGAAAAAAATCCTTTTTTGCATTTTATTATTGGGATATGATATAATTATTTTGTCGAAAAGGAGTATTGTATTGAAAAGGAGATTTTTTTTTGATTAATTATAAAGGCAAAAAAATTTCAATATTAGGTATGGGATCCAGTGGAATAGCTTGTGCTAATTTATTAGATAGTTTAGGTTCCGAAGTTTTGATTAGTGATCTAAAAGATAAGAATAAGTTGAAGAATAGTATAAAGAAAATTTCTCAGGGAATCAGAATAGAAACAGGTGGCCATACTAAAAAAATCCTGAATGCAGATTTAATTGTTCCCAGTCCGGGAATAGATACAGACTTTCCTTTGTTGCAGGAAGCCGAAAAAAGAAATATTCCTCTCCTAAGTGAAATAGAGATAGCTTTTTCTTTAGTAAATGCAGAATTGATAATTGCTATTACCGGAACGAATGGTAAAAGTACTACGACTTCCTTGATCGGAGAAATATTCAGGAAAGCGGGAAAAGATGTTTTGGTGGGAGGTAATATAGGAATTCCCTTTTCTGATTTAGTAAACAAGGTAAAAAAGAATACGGTTTTGGTTTTGGAGATAAGCAGTTTTCAATTAGAAAGGATAAAAACTTTTAATCCGCATATTGGTATTATTTTAAACATAACCCCTGATCATTTGGAGCGGCATAAAAAGATGGATATTTATGCGGGCATTAAAGCGGATTTGTTTAAAAATCAAACACCTGCTGATTTTTGTGTTCTGAACGGAGATGATTCTTATTGTGTAGAGATTGCGAAAAGAATAAAATCAAAAGTTATTTTTTTTAGCCGTAAAAAGCAATTGAAAAAAGGGATATTCATAAAAGAAGGAAAGATTTTTTTTAAATTAAAGGAGGAGGGGGGTGATTTCCTTCCTTTATCCATTTCTAATATTAAACTTCCGGGGATGCATAATTTAGAGAATGTATTAGCTGCTTCCACAGCGGCTATAGTTGCAGGAATAAAACCTGAAATAATAGGAGAAACACTTAAAAATTTTTGTGGACTGGAACACCGGTTGGAATTTGTAAAAGAAACAAAAGGCGTAAAATACATAAATGATTCCAAGGCGACAAATGTTTATTCTACCCTGGTAGCAATAGAAAGTTTTTCTTCTAAAATTATTTTGATTATGGGTGGAAGAGATAAGGGAAGCGGTTATCTTCCGTTAAAAAAATTAATAAAGGAAAAAGTTAAATTATTAATTGTTCTGGGTGAGGCGGGTGATTTGATAAAGGAACGGTTAAGCGGCGTTGCTGAAATAATAAAAGTATCCGGAGTTAGAGAAGCCGTGGAAGTAGCTTATAATAATTCTGATAGACAGGACGTTGTTCTTTTTTCTCCGGGTTGTTCCAGTTATGACCAATTTAAAAATTTTCGGGAAAGAGGACGATTCTTTAAATCCGAAGTGGAAAAAATATGAGGAAAAATTGGCATTCTCCCAATAAAGTGTTATTTCTTATTACCTGTGGGTTGGTAGTTTTTGGGGTAATAATGATTTATAATGCTAGTGCGATAATGGCTGAAAGAAGATTTGGTGATAGTACTCTTTTTCTTAAGAAACAGTTGCTCTGGGCTATTATGGGATTGTTTGTAATGATTGCTGTAAGTAAAATAGATTATAATCTCTGGCAAAAATTATCGCCCTACCTGTTGATTATTTCTTTTTTCCTCTTATTAGCTGTATTAATTGTTGGCAAAGAAATAGGTGGAGCCCGTCGTTGGTTAAAATTGTGGGTTTTTACTTTTCAACCCTCGGAATTAGCTAAAATAGCAATGATAATTTATTTAGCCCGTTCTTTAGATAAAAAACGGGCTAAACTAAAAGATTTTAAGATAGGGGTTTTACCCCATTTAATAATTTTAGGGATTTTCTTCGGCTTGATTTTAATAGAACCTGATTTGGGGGGAGCAATCATTTTAGCCAGTGTAGGTTTGATTATGTTTTTTATGGGTGGGGTAAAATTGCTTCATTTGTCTTATCTTGGTTTGGGAATGTTATCCTGTGCGGTTATCTCTATTATTGGATCTAATTATAAGATGAGAAGGATTTTAGGTTTTCTTGATCCCTGGGCTGATCCTCAAAGCAAGGGATATCATATTATTCAGTCACTTACAGCATTTGGGTCAGGAGGGGTATTTGGCCGGGGATTGGGGAATTCACAACAGAAATTATTTAATTTACCTGAACCTCATACGGACTTTATTTTTCCCATTATCGGAGAAGAGTGGGGATTAGTCGGGGCATTAACAATAGTATTTATTTTTATTGTTTTTGCTTGGCAGGGGAGAAAAATTTCCCTGAAAGCACCGAATCTTTTTGGTAGTTTACTCGCGGCAGGTATTACTTTTTTAATTACTTTTCAGGCGGTAATTAATATTGCAGTAGTAACTGGTTGTTTACCGACAAAAGGATTAGCGTTGCCTTTTTTGTCTTTTGGCGGTTCTTCTTTAATGTTTAGTTTAATCGGAGTAGGTATTTTATTGAATATTTCCCGACAGACAAAATGTTAAAAGGTTGGTTCTAAGTTTCATTGCTCAGCATAAACTCCCTTGGAGGGAGTCTAAGGGTCTCGGGTTTAATTCCCCCGCAGCTTGCCGGCAAAAGTTATGTGGGATAATCCTTCGATACCCTGTAGTTTGCTGCGGGGTAGTTGATTGCCTAAGGAAAACTGTTAAATATATGGAATGCGTATCTATATTACTATTTAGAGGAAGTCTATGCGGATTTTAATTGTGACCGGGGGAACAGGGGGACATATTTATCCGGGAATTGCTGTGGCTGCCCGTTTGATTGAAAAATCATGGGAAGTTATTTTTGTTGGCCCTGACAAAAAACAGGTTAGGAAAATTGTCGAAAGAGCCGGATTTAAGTTTTATCCGATTTGTAGTATCGGGATGCCGAGAAAAGTTTCCTTACGCTTTTTTCTTTTTTTTATCAAATTAATTTATGGGTTTTTTCAGGCAATAAGAATATTAACCGGGAATCGTCCTCATTTGATTTTGGGGATGGGGGGATATGTTTGTCCACCGGTGATTTTTGCGGCTAAGTTTTATCGGTTACCTGTTATTCTTCATGAACCAAATGTAATGGTTGGGTTAGCTAACCGTTTTTTGTCCGGAATAGTTGATAAAGTATTAATAGGATTTAAAGGCTCTATGCAGTTTTTTTCGGCCAAAAAAGCGATTTATGCGGGAGTCCCGGTACGGCGGGAGATTTTATTTACAGATAGAAATAGAGCGATTACCCGTTTATCTTTAAAGGGTGATAGATTTTCTGTGTTCATCTTTGGAGGCAGTTTAGGTGCACATGTGCTTAATTCGGTTAGTATGGGGATGTTGGAATTTTTGCAATCCCTGAAAGAAAAAATACAATTCATTCATATTACGGGGCCGAAAGATTTTAATGTAGTAAAAAAAGAATATCAGTCAGGATGTTTTTGTTCTTACATTGTTCCTTATATGGATAATATAGCCGATGCTTACGTTTTAGCTGATTTAATTATTTCCAGAGCCGGAGCAGTTACTGTTTCTGAAATAATTGCCCAAGGTAAACCCAGTATACTAATTCCTTATCCTCATGCTACGGCAAAACATCAGGAGATGAATGCACGTTATCTTAGTGAAAGAAATGCGTCCATTTTAATTGAAGAGGCGGATTTAAACAGCTTTGTTTTGGCTAAGACTGTTTCGGATTTATTTTTGCACAAAGAAAAATTAAAAAAACTATCCGATGCCTGTGAAAAAATAAGTAAACCGGATGCAACAAATGAGTTTGTGAGAGTGATAGAATCTTTGGTATAATATAGTAAAGGATTTAAATATTCTAATTTAGTATTTGATTAACGGAGGGGCGATGTTTAAAAAAATCAAACATATTCATTTTGTTGGTATTGGCGGTTCAGGGATGAACGGAATTGCTGAAATATTGATAAATCTTGGATATAAGATTTCCGGTTCGGATATGAAAGAAACGGAAGTTACTCAAAGATTGGCAAAGATGGGCGGGAATATTTTTATTGGTCATCATAAGGACAATATAAATGACGTCCATGTAGTAGTTTCTTCTACTGCGATTGCTCGGGATAATGTTGAAATTAAAGAAGCAAATAGGAAAAACATTCCCGTTATCAGGCGGGCCGAAATGTTGGCTGAATTAATGCGTTTAAAGTATGCTGTGGCAGTTGCCGGGACACACGGAAAAACCACTACTACTTCTATGGCTGCCTGGGTATTAGCTAAAGGTGGTTTTGATCCGACGGTAGTAGTTGGCGGGCGATTTAATAATATTGGAGGAGGTGCAAAACTGGGCAAGGGTGATTATTTAGTGGCAGAGGCAGATGAAAGTGATGGTTCTTTTTTGAAATTAACGCCTACTATTGCGGTGATTACCAATATTGATAATGACCATCTTGAATATTATGGTAATATAGAAAATATACAAAAAGCATTTATTCAGTTTATAAATAAGGTGCCATTTTATGGGTGTGCTATTGTCTGTAATGATGATGAAAATATAAGGAATATTTATAGCAAAATTGAGAGAAAATATTTTACTTACGGGATAAAAAAAACAGCCGATTTTTTTGCCGGTAATATTAAGTTCGGAGAATCTGGAAGTGAATTTGATGTAGAGCAAAAAGGGAAAAAATTAGGCAGGATAAAGACTGGTATTTTGGGAATGCATAATGTAAGTAATGCTCTTGCCAGTATTGCCTGTGGCCTGGAATTGGGTATTGATTTTTCTTGTATTGCCGAAGCATTGGGAGATTTTCAGGGAGTAAAAAGGAGGATGGAAATTGTTGGAAAAGAAAACGATATTTTGATTATCGATGATTATGGACATCATCCTACTGAAATACAATTCACTTTGGCAACAATTAAGAAAATATGGCCTCAACGAAGAAGGGTAGTTCTTTTTCAACCTCATCGGTATACCCGCACTCGTGATCACTGCCGGGAATTTGGGGAATCGTTTCGTGATGCGGACGTAGTAAAAATAATGGATATTTATCCGGCAGGGGAAAAGCCGATACCCGGAATAACCGCAGAATTAATTTTAGAAAGTATTAAAAAACATAATGGGGATGTGGAGTGTTTTCCTTCTAACGATGCTTTTCAGGAAAATTTGATAAATGTTTTGCATCCGGGAGATGTATTGGTGACTTTAGGGGCAGGTGATGTTTGGAAAAAAGGTAAAAGTTTGTTAAAATTGTGG
>CBDUZB010000009.1:0-19906 GCA_965371605.1 uncultured bacterium | reverse complement strand
TTAAATCCCATCTATCTTCATTTAACTTATTCTTTTATGAGTGATGTTCCTTACCTCGCGTTTTTTTCTTTAGCTACTTTTTTCTTTATAAAAGCTTTAAAATATGATTCTCTAAAATTTTTAATTGCAGGAGAAATTGCAACTGTTTTTTCTTTTATGATTCGACAGAACGGGATTTTGCTTTATTTTGGGGTATTGTTTTGTTTAATTATGATGATGGTTAAAAGAAAAGAGTACAAGATTTTAAAAGGGATTAAAATTTGGGTTATTTTGTTTCTGCCTTTGATATTTATGATTATCTATTTTTTGTGGCGGTATCAGAATGTTTTTTTCTTGTCTCCTATAACTAATAAATTTCCCGTGCGGAATTTTATAGTTAATATTTTAGAATCTTTTTTTGTAATATTGCCTTATTTGGGCCTTTTTTTTTCTCCTCTTTTAATAGGATACGTTTATAATTTGGAAAATATTAAACATAATAAAGTTTACTTAAAAATTGTTAAATTTCTATTGATTTTGTTTATTATAAATTTTGTAAATATTAAACGACATATATTTATGCCTTATTTGACAAGTATTATTTCAGAGGAGGGAATAGGTTGTACAATTAATATACAGGGTATAAAAGACCCTATGGTTTCACAAAATTGGATTATTTTTTTTACTTTCGTTTCTTCCTTTTTTCTTAGTCTTTTTTTGGGTATTTTAATTTCTAATAGTTCGAAGAAAACGGAAGATAAAAAACGAACATTGTTTCTTTTTTTAATTTATTAGGTAGGACTAATAAATTTTATTTCTATTATTGTATTAAAAAGCAATAAACTTTACGATCGTTATTTTTTGCCTTTAATATTACCCGGAATAGTTTTAATTTTTGATTTTTATCGCGGACAAAAATTGTCGAAGGTGATAACAATATTTTTTTTAATTATTATGGGTTCTTTTTCCGTGAAAGGGATGAAAGACTGTATTTCCTGGAATGATGCCCGATGGCAGGCAGGAAATTTTTTATTATCCCAAAAAATACCTGTTGAGCAGATAGATGGGGGGTATGAATGGAATGGATGGTTTTTATATAATATTAGAAATAAAAATCTGAGAGATTTATGGCAATCAAAACAGTATTGTTATGGCAAGAATCTTTATCCAATTGGGCGCAAGTATGTTATTTCTTTTAGTCCGCTAAGAAATTATGAAATATTGAAAAAGATAGAATACCGGGCATATTTTGGAAAAAAACAACAATTTATTTATATTTTGGAAAAATTAAAATAATGTTTTATTTTGAATTGATTTATGTTAGAATAAATATGTTATACCATTGTAAAAAATTAAATAAATTGAGGAATTAAAATGAATTTAAAATTAATAATTTTAATTTGTGTAGGAATCATTGTTCTTCGGTTTTTAATTTATTTTTTAAAAAAATTTTTAGCTTTTGTTTTTGCCTGTACATGTTTAATTTTTACTACACTGTTTTTTTATGTAATATTACAGCTTAAGTAAATTTGCACTTCATTTGTTTAGTTTTAGGAGGAGAGGAAGATGTGTCAAATCAAAAAAAAGAAACCAAATAGGGAAGAATTAGATTTGTTGGGTATAAGTAGTTGGAGTCCGTGGGAGTGTGCACCAAGCATGTTTGATTGGGAGTATAGTGATGATGAAACATGTTATATATTAGAGGGGAAGGTAAAGGTAAAAACTTCTGCAGGGGAAGTTGAAATTAATAAAGGAGATTTAGTTTTGTTCCCTAAAGGGCTTAAGTGTACATGGGAAGTTATTGAAAAAATCCGGAAGGTTTATAAGTTTGGGCTATAACAAGGTTTTAATATTTTCAAAAAGAGGTGTTTTTATTTTATAAGGAGACAATGGACATTTTGTGTAATAGTAATGTATAATTTAACTATAAATTAAACCTTGTAGTGTGTGGGTGTTGTTAATTTAGATTAAACCGGGGTGAAAAAATGGCAAAGAAAATAAATGGTCATTGTTCTTGGGAGATGAATCGAAGAAAAGGGAAAAGGGTTTCTTTGAATGTTTTGGTAGAGTTTAAGATTTGTGATAAAATTGCTGACTGTACAAAAAGATATAGATCTGAAAGCGTTAACATTAGCGGTAATGGAATTTTAATTAATGGTGTTCATATACCGGCTAAGTTATTATCACATTTGATCCAACAAGAAAGTTCTTTAGTTATAGAAATATTTCTTTCTGTAAGTTCGCATCCAATAAAAGCGAAGGGAAAAGTGGTGTGGATTACTAAAGATAATAAGGAAAAAGGCGATTATGGATTGGGAGTAAAATTTATTTCGATTAGTGAAAAAGATAAAGTTATGTTAATGAAAAATATCGTTTCGTAATTTTTGTATTTATTTTAAAAATGGTTCGAAAGGTGATTAAAAGTATCGGGGGGTTGTATAAAATCGCCCAAAAACATTGTTTTACTGTTTGGAGGGTGGGCACAGTGAGGATAGTGACCCGTTTTTGCTTGGGTTTGACGAAAACAAATAAAAAATAAGGATAAAAAAAGGAAAACAAATGCAAAAAAAGTTTTTTATAGAGGATATTAAAGAAGGACAATCTATTATAGATTATTTTCTGGTAAGTTCTAAAAAAAGTTTAATTACGAAAAAGGGTAAACCATATATTTCTCTGGTTCTTCAGGATAAAACAGGTTTGATCGATGGAAAAATATGGGAAGAAGAAGGGAAAAGTGATTTTAGTAAAAATGATTTTGTAAAAATTGAAGCGATTGTGCAGTCCTACCAGGAAGAATTCCAACTAAATATAAAAAAAATAAAAAAGATAGAAATACAGGAATTAGATGTATCCGATTTTGTTTCTTCCTCGCAAGAGGATACAAGTCAAATGTTTCAGGAATTGCAAATGATTGCAAGGGAAGTAAAAAATCCTTATTTTTCGCAATTGCTTAACGGGTTTCTTGAGGATAAAGAATTTAAGAAAGAATTTTGTCAATCTCCGGCAGCTAAGAGAATTCATCATATTTGCATTGGGGGGCTTTTGGAGCACACCCTTTCTGTTGCAAGAATATGTTCTTTTTTGGCTAAAGAGCGTTATGCGGAGATTAACTTTGATTTGCTTATTACCGGTGCTATTTTGCATGATATTGGGAAGATAGATGAACTTTCATTATTTCCTGCCGTTGATTATACGGATGCAGGAAAATTGTTAGGGCATATATTGCTTGGATTTAGACTGGTTCAGGAAAAAATTAATACGATTTCCGGTTTTCCGGTTGACCAGCAAATGTTAATAGAACATTTGATTATTTCTCATCACGGAGAATATGAGTGGGGTTCTCCAAAATTACCTCAAATTCCTGAAGCAATTATCCTTCATTATGTAGATGATTTGGATGCTAAAATAAATTCTGTTCAACAATTAATAAAATCAGGGCCAAATGAAGAAGGTAATTGGACTGCTTACCACAAAGCATTGGGAAGGAATATTTATATAGAAAAAAATAAACGGTAGTTAAAATTTATTCGATGAACAGTTAAATATAGTTTTTCTTATCTGTCTTTTTGGGTTTGCAATAAATATTTTAATATCTGTTAATAATAAAAAACTTTTAAAACAAATAATTCCTTTAATTATACTTGCTTTTTCGGTTTTACTTGTTGTTTTTCTAAAACTGAATATTTTAAATAGTAAAAACTGGTGGATTTACTGTAAAGTTTATAGTAGTTATTTAGGTTGTTTTCCGGCAGCATTATTAAGTGCTTATGCTGTTTTTTTTAAATTTTCAAATGTAGGAAAAATTATGCCCTAAATCTGATTAATTTGTCGATATCTTTTTTGCTTTATAGTATTTTTGCGGTTTATTTGTTCCCGGAATACAAAATTTTATTGCCTCTATAATTAACCAATCTATATTTTTAGTTGTTGAGGGGATACCTTTTCAGCTTTTTTGAACAGAATGGATGGGGTAAATTACTCTTTTATGTTGAGGATGCTAACTAATCTGAATAACTATGGATAAAAAATAAAGTAGCCTTAAATTAGTGGGATGATTAATACCCTTCTTTAATATATTGACAAAGAAAAAAAAGGTTGATATAATACAGCCTATTATATAAATGTCTTGAGGATTGTTTTATGCAGGAAGTAAAAGTAAATAACATTAAAATAGGGGGAAATAATCCCCTGGTATTGATTGCTGGTCCTTGTGTAATGGAAGAAGAGACAAGTGTTCTTGAAATTGCACAATCTCTGGTTGATTTATCTTGTAAATATGGAATTCCTTTTATTTTCAAAGCTTCTTATGAAAAAGATAATCGTGGTTCGGAAAAATCATATAAAGGGCCTGGGTTAAAGAAAGGTTTGGAAATTTTATCTAAGATAAAAGAAAAATACAACGTTCCTGTTTTATCCGATGTTCACCGACAGGAAGATGTAGAGCCGGCCGCCGAAGTGCTTGATATTATTCAAATACCTGCCTATCTTTGTCAACAGACAAGTTTATTACTAAAAGCGGCAAAGACCCAGAAGCCGATAAATGTTAAAAAAGGACAATTTCTTGCTCCGGAAAATATGATTAGTCCGGTAAAGAAAATTGAGAGTGTTGGTAACAGGCAAATTCTTCTTACCGAGAGAGGTTCTTGTTTTGGTTATAATCGTCTTATTTCCGATATGTGCGCTATTCCTATTATGCAGAGTCTCGGATATCCGGTGGTTTTTGATTCTACTCATATAATCAGAATTTATGGTATTTCCAGTAGTGATTCCCGTGGCGGGTTACCTCAATTTATTTCGCATTTAACCCGGGCAGCCGTAGCAGTCGGATGTGATGCGGTTTTTATTGAAACCCATCCGCAACCGCATATGGCCAAATGTGATGCGGCAAGTATGTTACCTCTTGATTTATTGCCGGTGTTACTTAAACAAATACTTGCTATAAGGGAGGCATTGAGAAAAAGTGGGGGAAATTGAATTTAGAAAACGGGCCGAAAAAATAAAAATGTTTATTCTTGATGTAGATGGGGTTTTGACCGGAGGGGAAATTATTTATGGGAACGATTTTCTTGAAATGAAGAAGTTTAATGTTCAGGATGGAATGGGTATTAGTCTTCTTAAAAAAAGTGGAATATTATTAGGTATAATCACCGGTAGGGAGTCCCAGGCAGTTCAAAGACGGGCAGAAGAATTAGGGTTTGATGAAATATATCAAAATAGTCCGATGAAGATAAAAGCATACAAAGAAATCATAGAGAAGAGAAATTTAAAAAATGAGGAAATAATTTATGTCGGAGACGATTTACAGGATATACCTGTTTTAAAAAAAGTAGGAATATCATGTAGCGTAGCTAATGGAGTAGAGGAAGTTAAGGAATTAGTTGACTATGTAGCAACTAAAAAAGGGGGTGACGGTGGCGTTAGAGAGATAATTGATTGGTTTTTGGATTTAATCGGGGAAAAACAAAAAATTTTAAATAGTTATTATAATGGATAATAAAGGAGTTATGGAATAATGAAAATATTTGTTGATTCGGCAAACATTGAAGAAATAAAAAGTTTTAAAAATTTAGGGTTGGTAGATGGTGTAACCACCAATCCGACTTTAATTGCTAAGGAAAAGGGAAATTTTGAAGATATTATTAGAACTATTTGTGCTGAAGTTGAAGGGCCGGTTAATGCTGAGGTAGTAAGTGTTGATTGTGATGGAATTGTTAAAGAAGCCAGGAAGATTATTCCGTGGGGGGATAATATTGTTATAAAAATTCCTATGACTAAAGAGGGGCTTAAAGCGGTAAATGTTTTGTCTAAAGAAGGGATAAAAACCAATGTTACCCTGATATTTACTGCTGCACAGGCATTACTGGCAGCAAAAGCAGGCGCTACTTATGTTTGTCCTTTTGTCGGGAGATTAGATGATCTCAGTCAAATTGGGATGGAAATTGTAGGACAGATGGCTGAAGTGTTTTCCATTTATAATGAAATTAAGACCGAAATTATTGTTGCCAGTATTCGTAGTCCCTTGCATGTAATGGATGCTGCTTTAGTAGGAGCTCATATTGTTACCATCCCGGCTAAAGTTATTGAACAAATGTTTAATCATCCGCTTACAGATAAAGGGGTTGAAAAATTTTTAAAGGATGCCGGAAAATAAATTAAATAGTTTTTATTGTGGTAAATAGTGGTTGAATTAACAGTTTTAGGGTTTGATGATGAGGAAACGGTATAAATTACTTAAGCGTTGGCTCGTTTATAAATTATTTAAATGTTTTCAATTTATGGTTTGTCTGTTACCCTTACGGGTAGCAGTGTGGTGTGGCGGGCAGTTTGGATGGCTCGTTTATTATCTTTTATTCCGGGAAAGAAAGATAACTCTGGATAATTTAGAAAAAAGTTTTCCGGATAAAGGGTGGAAGGAAATTAAAAGAATAGGTAAGGGAGTTTTTATCAATCAGGGCAAGAATTTTTGTGAATTGTTGTTTTTTCCTAAATTAACAAAGAGTGATATTGTGAATTTAGTGGAAGCAGAAGGGTTGGAGCATATTGACCAAGCTTTAAAAGCAGGAAAACAAGTAATTTATTTTACCGGTCATTTGGGGAATTGGGAATTAATGGCGGCATATATTTCTTCCAGAGGTTATCCTTTAAATGTTATTGCCCGGCGGGTTTATGATGAAAGATTTAATAAGATATTGCTGGACTTAAGGGGGGCTAAAGGGACAAAAACCATTTTGCGCGATGAGTCACCTAAAAAGATTTTAAAGGCTTTAAGACAAAAAGAAATTATCGGAATGCTTATTGATCAAGATACCAGCAGGGTTCAGAGTGTTTTTGTTGATTTCTTTGGCCGTCCGGCTTATACTCCGATTGGGGCGGCGATGTTTGCCTGCAGGGAAAAGGTAGTAGTTATCCCTGGTTTTATTGTAAGAAAGGGAAAAAAACATTGTATAAAAATCGGTCAGCCGGTTGAGTTAATCAAAAAAAAGGAAAAGGAAAAGGAAATCATAGAGAATACTCAAAAGTTAACTAAAATCATAGAATCATGGGTGAGATTATATCCGCAACAGTGGGTTTGGATGCATAAAAGATGGAAAAGGAAACCGGGATTTAATAATTGAGAAAAAAGAAACATTCATTGATAATATATATAAATTTTAGGTTTATCTTTATTAAGTAAACGTTTCAAATTGCTAATAGAGTTTAATTGAAAAAATATGATTACAAGAAAAAAAATTGAGAGTTATTTCGTTTTGTTGTTGTCAGTGGCAATGGTTACTTTTGCTGCTTGTGAAAAAAGTAAAAAAGGAAAAACTGAAGGGGTTAAAAGCGTATTTGAACAAACAATAAACAAATTTACCGTTGTTCAGACCAAAATGGGTAAAGAAGAATGGAAAATGGAAGCCCAGAGTGCAAAAATTGATGAAAAAGAGGAATCTTGTATAGTAGACAAACCCTGGGTGGAAATATACGATGAGGGAGAAGTTGTTTCTGTTTTGAGTGCCGATAAAGGGACAACTTATTCGGATACGGGAAATATGGAAATAGAAGGCAATGTTGAAATACATTCTTTAGTGAATGATACAAAAATTCGCACACAAAAGATAAGATGGGACAGTAATAAAAAATTAATTATGTCAGATGATTTTATTGAGGAAGAAAGAGAAAATATTTTTATTACCGGGTGGGGTTTGGAAGCAACTCCGGATCTTAGTAGAATAGTAATCAAAAAAGATGTAAAAGCAATAATAAGGGAGAAATAAACAATGGAACAAAAAATTGTAGGGTTTTGCCTGGTTAATCTTTTTTTATGTTGTTTAATTTTATTTTCCCATGCGAAGGAAAAAAAAGAAGATGTTACTATAACTGCTGACCAAATGGAGGTTTTACAAAAGGAAGATGTTTTTTCATTTTGTGGAGACGTAAAATTGACGCAGGGAAAGAATATTATTACCGCTGATAGAATGAAAAATTTCGAAAAAAAAGGAGTAATAAAAGGGGAGGGTAATGTTTATTTTTCAGGTACCGTAAAAGATAATGAAAAAGTGGAAGTTTATGGCGAAAAAGTTATTTATTATAAAAACAGAAATTATGGGGTAATTACCGGAAACCCAAAAATGATAAGGAAAGCAATTGATAGCTTAGGCGAAAAAAAAATTGTTGTTACCTGTGAAAGGATTGAAGTGGATTTAAATAAGGAAGAAGTTTCTGCTTTGGGGAATGTTAGATTTTCCAGGGAAAGCGTAAAAGGAGAAGGAGAAAAAGGTTTGTATTTTAATAAGACTAAAAGAATGATTTTATCCGGTAGCCCTCAAATCTTTTACGAAGATGAAAAAAATAAAAGTACTTATGAAGCAGACGAAATAACGATTTTAGTAAATAGAAAAAAGATACTTTTAGAAGGGAATGTTATAGGAAGTGTTGTTCCCAAAGGGAGAAATTAAAATTTATGAAATTGTGTGTTTCTGGTTTAACGAAAAGTTTTGGTCATCGTCGAGTAGTGGATGATGTTTTTATTGAAGTAAATGAAGGGGAAGTTGTCGGTTTGTTAGGCCCTAATGGAGCAGGCAAAAGTACAACTTTTTATATGATTGTTGGTTTGCTAAAATCTGATAATGGAACTATTTTTATGGGGGATGATGATGTTACCCGTTTACCGATGTATAAACGGGCAAGAAAAGGCATGGGGTATTTATCACAGGAACCATCTATTTTCCGTGGTTTAACTGTGGAAGAAAATATTTTAGCGATATTAGAAATATTACCTCTAACGAAAAAAGAGAAAAAAGAAAAATTAAAAAAACTTTTATCAGAATTAGGGATTAGCCGGCTGGCCAAAAATAAAGCATATTCTTTATCGGGTGGAGAAAAAAGGCGGGTGGAAATATCGCGTGCATTAGTGACAGAACCAAAGTTTATTTTATTGGATGAGCCTTTTACAGGGATAGACCCTCTTGCTGTTATGGATATTCAAAAGATTATTGCCCAGCTTAAAGAGAGGAATTTAGGTGTATTGATTACCGATCATAGAGTAAGGGAAACTTTGGAAATTATCGATAGGGCTTATATAATTTATGAGGGTAAAATATTATTTCAGGGAACAGCAAGCGATTTGATTAAAAATGAAAAGGCCAAAGAAGTTTATTTAGGGGAAAATTTTAAATTATGAAAAGGGGGAAAGATGATTGTAAATATAACTACCAGACATATAAGATTGACTGTTCAACTGCGGAATTATATCCATAAAAAAGTTGAAAAAATTAATAAATATTTAAATCGGGAGGTGAACACCGAATTAGTTTTAAACATGGAGAAACGTTTATATCTTGCTGAAGTTTTTATTCAGAGCGGGGGAGAGCATATTCGGGCAAAAGAAAAGGCGGAAGATGTGTATGAGGCAATAGATAAAGTAATGGATAAGGTGGTAAAGCAACTGAAGAAGTATAAAGAAAAACTAAAGGAACATCGGAAAAATAAACGCAGTGGCCGAAAATCTTCGGTCGATTCTCTTGAAGAAAAAATAAGATCTTTGGATATTGATTTAATTCCAAAGAGAGTGAAGGTGGAGTCTATGTCTGTAGAGGAAGCCCTTTCCCTCATGGAATCAAGTGAAGATGCTTTTTTTATATTTATGAATAGTGATACGGATGAAATTAATATGTTTTTCCAAAAGGAGCAAAAAAAATATGAAGTAATAGAATTTCAAATAGAGAATCTAATTACAAAAGATAATTGGAATGAAAAGGAGAGGAATAAATGAGAATTCTTGATTTTTTGTGTAAAAATGCCGTAACTGCAGATTTAAAAAGTCAGAATAAAAAGGAAGCAATAGAAGAATTAGTAGGGCTTTTACATAAAGCTAAGAAAGTAAAAAGCAAAGAAAAAGTGGTTAAAATTTTAATAGAGAGAGAAAAGTTGGGGTCTACCGGTATTGGGCAGGGGATTGCTATTCCTCATGGAAAATCAAGTGGGGCAGCTAATATTATTGCTGCCTTTGGTGTTTCTAAAAAAGGTGTTAATTTTGATGCCCTTGATGGAGAACCGGTTTATTTGGTTTTTTTGCTTATTGCCCCGCCTGATTTAGCAGGTGTTCACCTTAAAGCATTGGCTAAAATTTCAAGACTCCTAAAAGATAAATTTTTTCGTCAGGCATTAAGAAATGCTGCCAGTGTTGATGAAATAATAAAAATTATTAAAGAAGAGGATGAGTACTGACGATATTTAAAGTATAAATTTAAAACAGCGAAAACAGGATTAAAATAAATTTAGTAAAATTTCGGGTGTTATTATGTTGGGAATTGAAGTAAGGAAATTATTTACGGAAGGCAAAAAAAAATTTAAAATAGAACTTCTTAGCGAAGAAGAAGGATTAGATAAAAAAATTAGAGTGTGTGAGATTAACCGTCCGGGGCTTGCGTTGACAGGGTATTTTGATGATTTCCCTTTTGAACGACTGCAAGTTTTGGGTAACGGTGAAATGTCTTATTTGTGGAAATTATCTCCTCAAAAACGAGAACAAGTATTGAAAGAATTATTTTCTTATAAAATACCCTGCCTTGTAATTACACGTAACCTGAATTTTCCACAGGAATTGGTAGATGTTGCCCGGAATAAAAAAATTGCATTGTTTAGAACTTCCCTTTTAACTTCTAAATTTATCAGCAGGATTACAGCTTATTTGGAAGATAAATTTGCTCCCAGAACAACTATATTAGGGGTATTAGTAGAAGTTTATGGAATGGGAGTGTTAATTTTAGGAGATAGTGGTATAGGGAAAAGTGAATGTGCTTTAGAATTAGTAAAAAGAGGGCATCGTTTGGTTGCTGATGATGTAGTTGATATAACCAGGAAAACAGGGGAATTCTTAGTGGGTAGTGGTAATGAATTAATTCGTCATCATATGGAAATAAGGGGTTTAGGAATTATTAATGTTGCAACCCTTTATGGTATGGGAGCAGTTAAAGATGTTAATTCTATAGAATTGATTATCCGTTTGGAAGAATGGCGGGAAAATAAAGTTTATGACCGTTTAGGTTTGGATGAAAAAATAATTAATATTTTAGGAATAAAATTGTCGGAATTACTCATTCCTGTCAGGCCAGGCAGGAATACTGCAATAATTATAGAAGTCGCAGCTATGAACCAAAGGCTGAAAAATGAAGGGCGACATAGTGCTTATGAGTTAAATAGGCGGTTAATTCGTGAAATGAAATTGAAAAGAGATAAGAAAAGTGAAAATTAATATAGAATTTTTGATTGTTACCGGTATTTCCGGCGCAGGAAAGAGTCAGACAATAAAATGTTTGGAAGATATGGGTTTCTTTTGTGTTGATAACCTGCCTACTGTTCTTATTCCTAAATTTGCAGAGTTTTGCCGAAAATCCGGAAATAAAATTATTAAAGTAGCTTTAGGCATTGATATCCGGGAAGGAAAATTTTTAAATAATTTGTTTAATGCTTTAGAAAAAATAAAAGAAATGAAAATCGATTATAAGATAATTTTTTTGGATGCTTCTGATGAAATTTTAGTTCGCCGGTATAGTGAAACAAGAAGAATACATCCTTTAGCTAAAAATGAAGAAGCAATTTTGAGTGGGATTAAAAAGGATCGGAATAAATTAAAGGAGTTCAAAGGAAAAGCAGATAAAATCATTGATACTACTAACTTCAATCTTAGTGAGTTAAAAGAGAATATTACTTCTTTTTGTTTAAAGACAAAAGGAAAAACAAGTCTTAATTTTAGTTTGCTTTCTTTTGGATATAAATATGGCATTCCTATGGATGTGGATATCATTATGGATGTCAGATTCTTACCTAATCCACAATATGTAGAAAGTATAAGCCGTTTTACAGGTAATGAAAGGGAAGTTCGTGATTTTGTGTTGAATAAAAATTCCACTAAAAAATTTTTAAAAAAATTTTTTGATTTAATAATATTCTTATTACCTCATTATGTAAGGGAAGGAAAGTCTTATTTGTCTATAGCTGTTGGATGTACGGGCGGGAAGCATCGTTCGGTAGTGATCGTTAATGAGTTGAAAAATCTTTTAGAAAAAAAGGGTGTAAATATAAAATCGCGGCACCGTGATATAGAAAAAAAGTAAGTTTATATTTTTTGATGTCTAAAATGTGATATCGTGAAAAAATTAAAGGATTTAAAATTTAAAAGGGAATAATACCGATGATAAATCAAGAAGATAAATTAATAGGAATAATAATTATTACCCATTGTAATTTTGGGAAGGAGTTGCTTTCCGTAGCAGAAGAAATCATAGGTAATCAGGAAAAAGTAGAAGCGGTTTCTTTATTTTCTAATGATAATTTGGATACGGCAAGAGAAAAATTAAAGGAAGCAAAAGAAAAAGTATGCGGGGAGAAAGGGATATTGGTTTTTACTGATATGTTTGGAGGAACTCCTTGTAATGCCTGTTTTTCTTTTATACAAGAAGACAAATTAGAAATTATAAGCGGTGTTAATTTGCCGATATTGCTAAGAACGTTTTCTGTTAGGTCAAATATGGAACTTTCTTTACTGGTTAAAGATGTTTGTCGGAAAGGGAAAGAAAGCATAATAGATACCAAAAGTATTTTTTTAGAGAGGTTGGGAAAAAAGTGAATTTAGTTTTGATACGTATAGATGATCGGCTTATCCACGGTCAAATAGTGGAAGGATGGCTTAAACATATTGATGTGAATTGTATTATGATTGTTAATGATAAGATATCACATGATCCGATGCAAAAAGTTTTATTTAAAATGGTAGTTCCTTCTTATATTAAAGTTGAAGTTTTTAGTTTTGAAGAAGCTGCGGAAAAAGTAAAGAATAGATATTTTGATAAATATAATTTTTTGATTCTGGTGACCTCTCCCCAGGATGTTTTAAGATTGATAAAAGCAGGGTTGGAAGTGGATTTCGTTAATGTAGGTGGGATGCATTATTCGTCAGGGAAAAAATATATTTTGCCTTCTATTTCAATTGATGAAGAAGATAAAAATGCTTTTTTAAAACTTGAACAGTTAGGAATAAATTTAGAAGTGAGATTGCTTCCACTGGATGATCGCAAAAACATTATGGATTATATTAAATAAAGGAGATGGTAGGTTATCTGTCATTCCGGAATAATAGACAAAAAGTATATATCATGGAAATTAGGGTACTTCGAAGATTTGAAAGGTAGATTTGTGATTTATTGTTTAAGGGTAAAAAATGAAAAAAATATACTTTACTTTTGGAATTCATAACCATCAACCTGTAGGAAATTTTGAACATGTTTTTCATTGGGCATGTAAGAATGCTTATTTACCCTTTTTGAAAGTACTAAAAGAGTATCCTAATGTGAAAATAACCTTACATTACTCGGGAATACTTTTCTGCTGGATAAAGAAAAATTATCCTGCTTTATTTGAAGATATTGCTTCGATGGCAAATAGCGGACAGGCAGAGGTAATGACCGGGGGCTTTTATGAGCCAATATTACCTTTTTTACCTGATAGAGATAAAATGGGGCAGATTGAAAAACTAACTAAATTTATAAAAGAAAATATAGGTTGTCAACCAAAGGGAATTTGGTTAGCGGAAAGGATATGGGATCAACATCTGGTTAAAGTGTTGGTTAAAACAGGTATAGAATATGTTGCCCTTGATGATACCCATTTTAAAATGGCTGGTCTTGGTGATGCTGATTTAGGAGGGTATTATACTACTGAGCAAGAGGGAGAGACTTTAAAAATCTTTCCCATTAGCAAGAAATTGCGTTATATGATTCCCTTTGCTATGCCAAATGATATTTTGGAGTACTTTAAGAATAAAGCTGAGGAAGGAAAATCTCTCTTGGTAATGGCGGATGATGGAGAAAAGTTTGGAGTTTGGCCGGAAACTTTTAAGCATGTTTATCAGGATGGATGGTTAAGGAATTTCCTTAACCTGTTAGAGGAGAATAAAAATTGGCTGATTTCCACTACTTTTTCCGAGTATTTAAAAAGTCACAAATCAAAAGGCAGAATATATTTGCCTATGGCTTCTTATGAAGAAATGATGGAGTGGTCTTTACCGCCGTTGGCTCAAATGGAATTAGAAGATTTGAAAGAGAAAGTAAAAGATTTTCCCGATGTGAAGGTGTGGAAGAAGTTCCTAAAGGGTGGACTCTGGTGGAATTTTTTTACTAAGTACCCGGAAAGCAATAATATGCATAAAAAAATGTTATATGTGAGCAAAAAAGTTAATAAGATGAAAAATATGATTGAAAAGAGAAAAGATACAACTGCTAAATCAAATTTAAAGGAAGCTAATGATGAACTCTGGCAGGGACAATGCAATTGTTCTTATTGGCATGGTGTTTTTGGGGGGCTTTATCTGGGACATTTACGTAATGCAATTTATGAACATTTAATTAAGGCGGAAAAAATTACTGATTTATATTTTAATTCCGCAAGGAATTTTTGGCAGAAGGTGGAACAGATAGATTTTAATGGTGATGGGGAAGAAGAAATTTTAGTGAGAAATTCTGTTTTTAATTTTTATTTTGACTTAAATAAAGGTGGTTCCTTATTTGAATTGGATTATAAGCCTAAAAACATTAACATTATCAATACATTAAAAAGGACTAAAGAGGCATATCATCGTAGATTATTGGATTATTCCAGTGATGGAAAGGAAACGAATTCTTCTCAGCCGGCATCTATTCATAATTCGGTCATAGCGAAAGAAAAAGGATTAAAAGATTATTTAGCTTTTGATTGGTATTCCAGAGGTTCTTTATTGGATCATTTTTTTCATCCGGATACTGATTTTAATGGGTTTAAAAGGTGTCATTATAGTGAACAAGGTGATTTTATTAATCAACCATATATTTCCCGGGTGAAAAAAGAAAAAAATAAAATAATTTTGGCTTTGGAAAGAAAAGGTAATGTGTGGGTGGAAGATGAAAAGGTCCCTGTTTATGTGAAAAAAAATATTACTTTTAGTAAAGAAGGAATGCTGATTAATTATGAAATTATTAATTTGGGGAAGAATTTAATTTCTATTTGGTTTGCTTCTGAATTTAATTTTTCTTTTTCCAATTCCGATGATCCCCAATGTCATTATTATATTCCGGAAATTACTTTAGAAAATAATTTGTTTTCTTCTTCCGGTAAGACCTCTGAAATTTCTCAATTTGGGATGAAGGATAAATACTATGGATTGGATATAAATATGACCTTTAATCTTCCTTGTTCGGTATGGTATTTTCCAATAGAGACTGTTTCTTTGTCGGAAGGAGGGCTGGAAAAAAGATATCAGGAATCAGTGGTTTTACCTAACTGGAAAATAAAGTTGAAGAGCAATCAGTCCTTTAAATTTGAGATTAATAAATTAATAAGAAGCCATAAAAATTCCGGCTAATTGGGTTATCTGCAGGATGTTTTTATTGTTATTCTTGTTGTTGTGTAAGTGGTGATATGTTTTAAAATTAAAGAAGGTAAATAATGGTTTATAAGATTTTGTGGATAAGCATTATTGGAGGGATGTTAAATCTTGATTTTCGGGCAATGGGACAATTTATGTTTTATCGTCCTTTTGTTGCCGGAGCTATTATTGGATTAATATTAGGTGACATCCAAACGTGTGTTTTTGTTGGAATAATGGTAGAGTTGATTTGGATAGGTAATATTTCTATGGGAGTGGCGATTCCCTGGAATATAGGTGCAATAGGAGTAATGTCCGTTGGTTTGGTTTTTTTATCCGGAGAATTTTCAGGAGAAGCTGTGGTTTTGTCAATAGCTTTAGCTATTCCTTTTGGATGGCTGTTTAAGAAAGTGGATATTTGGTGGCGGCATAAAAATGAATTGTGTAATCGTTGGATTGAACAATGGATAGAAAAAGACAAATTGTATAGGATTTTTTTACTTAATTGGGCAGTAATATTGGCTATTTTCCTTAGTTCTTTTTTGTTTTATTTTGTTTCTTTATTGGTTACTACTCGTATTCTGGGTGGTATTTTGAAAATTATAAATTTTCCTTTAAAAAAAGGATTGCGGCTTGCTTATGAGTTGTTACCTTTTTTGGGATTTGCCATGGCTTGGAACACCTTCGCTTTAAAATCAGTGATGCCGGGAAGAAAAAAATAGGCATTATTTTATTTAAAATAAAAAGATAGTTTTTACGAAGTGTAAGAATAAAAGATTTATTGGGATAAACAAATAAAATGAATGATAATCCACAAAAAATAAGAATAATTGACTTGTTTTTTGCTTCTTTGCGTTCTTTTTTTTTAGAAGTATTTTGGAATTTTGAGCGGATGCAAAATTTAGGGTGTATATATGTTCTTTTTCCTATAATCAAGAAACTTTATCCGGTGGAAAGCCAGAGAAAAGAAATTTTACGGCAACATTTGGAGTTTTTTAATACTCATCCTTATATGGCGGCTCCTTTACTGGGAATAATTATTTCCCTGGAAGAGGAAGCGGCTTTAAAAAAGGATAGATGTCCGGAAGTTATTTCGCAAATCAAGTCATGTATGGCCGGTCCCTTTGCGGCATTGGGGGATTCTTTTTTTTGGGCTACCTGGCGTCCTTTAACTTCTGCAATAGGAATATGTCTTTTTTTTCTAAACAGGGAAAAAACTTTTATTTATTGGGCAGCCCCCGGTCTTTTTCTGGTTTTTTATAATATTGTACATTTGATTATACAAAACGTGGGGTTATTGGTAGGATATTTTTTGAAAACACGATTAATAGAGGTTGTAAGCAGAATAGATTGTTTAAGAATCATACGGTTACTCCGTTTAATTGGGTTATGTTTTTTAGGGCTCATTTTATTTGTTTTTTTAAATAATGATTTACTTGCATGGAATAAAAAAATTCTTTTTTTTGGTTCTTTTATGGTGTTTTCTTTTTTTGGTTATCGGGAATGGTCACAAACTAAATTATTTTATGGTCTAATATTTGGGTCCATTTTGATTTCGTATTTTAATTTAATTTGAACAAAAAATAAAAGGTGAAATGGTGAAAAAGATATTTAAGATAAACAATAAACTAGGATTGCATGCGCGTTCTGCAGCGTCTTTTGTTCAATTAGCCAATAAATTCAAATCTGAAATATTGGTAAGCCGTGCGGATAGAAAAGAACAGCAGGTAAATGGTAAAAGTATTATGGGCTTAATGATGCTGGCTGCGGAATTTGGGAGTAAAGTTGTGATTATCACCAATGGAAAAGATGAACTGGAAGCTTTAAATGTATTAGGAGATTTAATCAATAATAAATTTGGTGAAGAATAAGTATATTGTTTTTTGAAGAAGAGGAGTTGAATTATGTATAAAGGAATTGCTGCTTCCTCAGGGATTGCTATTGGGAGCGTATTTTTTTTAGAAGAGGATGAATTTGTTATTCAAAAAAGAGAAATTATTGATGAGAAATTTGAAATTTCCCGTTTCAGAAGTGCATTAAATAAAACTAAGCAGGAAATGATTCAAACGAAAAAAAATGCTTTACAACGATTGGGTAAAAAACATGCGCGTTTATTTGATGCTTATCTTTTAATTCTTGATGATACTATGTTGCGGCAGGATACAATTGAAATGATTACAAAGGAGAAGGTTTCCGCAGAGTATGCATTGCATCAAGTAATGGAAAAAGTGATGCTTTTTTTCGAAGAAATTGATGATGAGTATTTTAAAGAAAGAGGACAGGATATTTACAATGTGGGGCGTAAGGTATTAAGATATCTCCTGGGGCGTGAAAGAAAAGTTTTATCCCAATTAGAATCTCAGGTAATAGTAGTATCGCATAATTTAACCCCTTCGGATACTATTGCTATGAGAGAAGAGAAAGTAATTGGGTTTGCCACTGATATTGGCGGAAAAACCTCCCATGTAGCCATTATGGCTCATTCGTTAGAAATTCCGGCGGTAGTAGGCTTAAAGGATATTACAAAAAAAATTAAAAATGGAGATATGATTATTATCGATGGAGATCAAGGAATAGTTATTCTTAATCCGGATCCTGTTACTATAGAAAATTATTATAGAAAACAGCAGATACTTATTGTAGAAGAAAAAAATTTAGAAAAACTAAAAGATTTACCGGCAATTACTTTAGATGGACATGAAATCAATTTAGTTGCTAATATTGAAGTCCCCGAAGAAATAAAATCTGTTTTATTTCATGGAGCCAGTGGTATTGGGCTATATCGTACTGAATACTTATATATGAACAGAAAAGATTTTCCTACCGAGGAAGAACAATATGAAAGCTATAAAGCAGTGGCAAAAAATATGTTGCCTTATTCGGTAACGATCAGAACCCTGGATTTAGGTGGGGATAAAGTAACACAACAATTTAAGCTTGCTCCGGAAAGAAATCCTTTTTTAGGTTTGAGAGCTATCCGGTTGTGTTTAAAATATCCGGATATTTTTAAAACTCAATTACGTGCGATTTTGCGGGCCAGTACAGAGGGCAAGTTGAAGATTATGTATCCGATGATTTCGGGAATTGAAGAATTACGCCAGGCAAATATGATTTTGGAAGAAGTAAAAAAAGATTTAAGGGAAAAAAGAATTGATTTTGATAATGAGATAGAAGTTGGGGTGATGATAGAGGTTCCTTCTGCTGCTTTGGTAGTAGATGTTTTAGTTCAAGAATCTGATTTTTTAAGTATTGGGACCAATGATTTAATTCAATATTCGTTAGCTGTAGATAGAGTAAATGAAAATGTGACTAATTTGTATAACCCTTTGCATTTATCAATTTTACGTTTGTTAAAAGGAATTATTAAAACGGGAAAAAAATCTGGTAAATTGGTGGCAATGTGTGGAGAAATGGCTGCTGATCCATCGGTAACGATGATACTTTTAGGTTTGGGATTAAGAGAGTTTAGTATGAGTGCGATTAGTATTCCAAAAATAAAGAGAGTTATTAGATCAATAAAAATAGAAAAAACCAAACAATTAGCCGATGAAATTATGGCTTTATCGGATAATTGCCAGATAAAAAAAGTTTTAAGGAAGAGAGGTATAGAAAGATGATTTATTCTAATATGTTTGAGTATTTGATAAAGTTTCCTCAGCAGTGTAAGGATTCAATAGCAATAGCCGATACTTTTTGGGATGGTTTTCTTGAGAAAAGGGGACAAGGTTCTCTTGTTGTCGTTTGTGGGGGATTGGATGGGAGGGATTTTAGAGAGGAAAATAAAGTACAAAGGGAAATCCATAATGTTGTTGCTTGTGGTATAGGGGGATCGGGAATTGGAGGGGATTTGTTAGATGATTATTTGAATAAAGAAATGGCAATTCCTTTTTTTGTTAGCCATGGGGATAAACTTCCTTACTGGATAGGCAGGAAGAGCTTGGTTTTTGTAACAAGTTACTCGGGGAATACTCAGGAAACTTTGAATAATTATTATGATGCACGAAAAAAAAATGCCTGGATATTTGCTATTACTTCCGGTGGAAAATTAGAAGAGCAATGTTTAAAAGACAATGTCCCTTGTATTAAAGTACCGAAGGGGTTTCCTCCCCGAACCAGTTTGGGTTTTCTTTTTTTCCCCTTATTAAAAGGATTGGAAAAATTGCAGTTAATAAATGAAAAAGAAGGGCAGGAAGAGGAAGTATTAAGTGTGTTAGAAAAAATTGTTTTGGATATATCCCCTGAAATTTTAGGGGAAGAGAATTTAGCCAGAAAAATTGCCTGTTCTATTGAAAACAAGATTCCCATAATTTATGGGGCAAGTTGTTTGAACGTTTGTGTTAATCGCTGGAAAAATCAGTTTAACGAAAATGCTAAGGCGTTTGTTTTGACTAATTTATTTCCCGGGCTGGATCATAATGAAATAGAAGCCTGGGGACAAAAAAAGGAATTATTGGAAAAGGTTCATTTAATCCTTTTAAGGGATATCCATGAGAATGAAGATTTAAGAAAATGGATGGAAATTTTTAAGGTTATTGTTGAACGAAGAGG
>CBDUZB010000008.1:0-19987 GCA_965371605.1 uncultured bacterium | reverse complement strand
GGGGAATTAGTTGAGAAAGTTATCAATTATTTTAAAATATTGGGCGGTAGTCTTTTTTTTATTAAGCATTAATTATTTAACTGCTTTTTCTCAGGAGAAAAAAAATTGGGTTTTGATACAGGAGGACTTTTATGATTAAAAAAATTTTAAAGAAAATGAATTCTGAAGCAATAGGAGGATATTTATTCATTTTACCTAATTTTATCGGATTTTTAGTTTTTACTTCTTTACCGGTAGTTGCTTCCTTAGTCCTTAGTTTTTGCAAATGGGATTTATTTACCCCTTTTCCTAAATTTGTGGGGTTAACTAATTTCATAAAACTTTTTGGTTTTCATTTTAAAGACGGATTTATGTTTCAGTCTTTATGGTCTTATTTTTTCTTCTGGCGTTATTTTATTCCTAACGATCCTGAATTTTGGTATTTTATGTATAATACGGTATTTTTTATGATTGGAATTCCTCTTTCTATGGCCGGGTCGTTATTTTTAGCTTTAATGATGAATCGCAAGTTAAAGGGGATTACTTTTTTCCGGACAATTTTTTTCTTACCGACAATTTCTTCCGTAGTGGCTATTTGTTTGCTCTGGAGATGGATATATAATCCGAATTATGGATTGTTTAATGTTCTTTTATCCAAGATAGGCATACCTGGATTGCCCTGGTTAAACAGTACTCTCATGGCTAAGCCGGCACTTATTTTAATGGGGTTGTGGATTTGTATAGGTGGGTTTAATATGCTTTTATATCTGGCTGCTTTGCAGGGTATTCCTCAACATTTATTCGAAGCTGCGGATATAGACGGAGCAAATGCCTGGCAAAAATTTAAACACATTGTTTTGCCCATTATTTCACCGACAACTTTTTTTATTTTTATTATGAGTATTATTTCCGGGTTTCAGGGAGGATTCCAAAATGCCTATTTGATGACCAGGGGGGGGCCCGCAGGGTCAACAACAACGTTAGAGTATTACATATACAATAATGCTTTTACCTGGCATCATATGGGATATGCCTCTGCCATTTCATGGTTTTTATTTGTAATTATTTTTAGTGTCACTATGTTAAATTGGCGGTATGGCGGGCAAAAAGTACATTATTAAAAATTTAGGGGGGAGATTGTGGAAAAGAAGAAAAGTTTAAAAAAGCAGGAATTAATTTTAGATATAATCGTTTATTGTATACTTTCAATAGTAGGGATAACGATGATTTTCCCTTTTTTGTGGATGTTTTCTACTTCTTTGAAAGATTTGGGCCAGGTGTTTACTACCGGTATAAATCTTATTCCCAATCCCGTTAAATGGAGTAATTATGTTAAAGCATGGACTTCAATTCCTTTTGGAAGATTTTATATAAACAGTGTTTTTGTTGCCGTAACAGTAACTGCCGGACAGGTATTTACCAGCAGTTTAGCTGCTTATGCTTTTGCCCGTTTAAAATTTCCGGGAAGGGATAAATTGTTTTTTGGTTATTTAGCCACAATGATGATTCCCGGGACGGTAACGATGATTCCGGTATTTGTTTTAATGAAAACTATGGGATGGTTGGATACTTACAAAGCATTGATTTTACCGGGGATGTTTACTGCTTATGGCACTTTTATGCTGAGGCAGTTTTTTATGACTTTACCGCATGATTTGGAGGATGCGGCTAAGATTGACGGATGTAGTTTGTTTGGTATTTATTGGAGGGTAATTCTTCCTTTATCCAAACCGGCGTTGGCGACACTGGCTACTTTTACTTTTATCTGGAATTGGGGTAATTTCATTTGGCCTTTGGTTATAACTAATTCGGAAAAAATGAAGACATTGCCCATCGGACTTTCTTATTTTCAGGATTTACATTCTACGGAATGGACTTTACTTATGGCTGCATCTCTTATTGTGCTTGTTCCGGCGTTGGTTGTTTTTATTTTTAATCAGCGTTTTTTTACCAGAGGAATAGCTTTATCCGGGATGAAAGGCTAAAAATTTAAAAAAGGAGGAGAATATGCAGATGGTTTTTAACGGAATGAAAAAGTGTTCAGGGTTGTTGTTGATTGGGTTAAGTATTATTTTGTTAGCGGGATGTGGAAAAAAAGAGGAAATGGAAAGTAAAAAAGTAACTATTCGGCTTGCTTTTTGGGGGGGAGTGGAGGAGAAAAAAATAATTACCGAGACTATTACTGATTGGGAAGCAAAGCAATCAAAAATAAAAATAGAGTTAGAACATATTCCTGTTACTTCTTATCTGGATAAAATATTAACGGAAATTGCAGGTAGAAGGGCTCCGGATGTAATTTTTTGTGATGTAAATGCTTTTGTTCCCTTTTTTTATAAAAATGTTCTTTTGGATCTAACTCCTTTAATTGAGAAAGATGAACAATTCAGTGTTAAAATAAATGATTTTTTCCCGGAAGTTATAGAGAGGTTTACCAGAGACGGAAAAATTTTTTGTATTCCCCGCGATACGGCACCTTTTGCAGTAGTTTATTATAACAAGGATTTATTTGACCAGTTAGAAATTCCTTATCCTACCGATGATTGGGATTGGGATACATTCTTAAAGATAGCTCAAAAATTAACCGTTGATGAAACGGGAAAACATCCTGTTGATGAAGGGTTTAATGATAAAAAAGTGAAGCGTTACGGGTTTTGGTGTTGGACCTGGCAAAATTTTGTTTATAGCAACGGAGGGAAAATAGTTGATGATATAAATAATCCCACTACTTGTCTCTTAGATCAACCGGAAGCAATAGAAGGCTATCAGTTTTATGTAGATTTAATGAATAAATATAATGTAGCTCCTTCCGGAGATGCCTTAGCCAATATGGGGATAGGGATTGACCAGATGTTTGCTATGGGGAAATTGGGAATGTATCAATCAGGGATTTGGGATACACCTCATTTGAGGGAAATGCTTAAATGTAACTGGGATGTAGTTATGTTTCCTAAGGGGCCGAAAGGACTGAGGGGATTTGCTACCGGAGGTTCCGGATATGCAATAACGTCTGCAACAAAGCATCCTCAGGAAGCATGGGAAGTAGTAAAATGTTTAGCCGGTGATGAAGGGCAGGAAAAATTAGCGGATACAGGGCTTGCTCAGCCGGCTAACCGGAAAATAGCCGAAGGAATTCATTTTGCTCAAAGTTCTGCTGTCCCTCTAAATAAAGGGATGTTAAATGAAGCGGTTAAATATGTGGTCTACGATCCATTTCATATTCGTTGGAGGGAAGCACAGGATAAATATATTACTCCTAGATTAGATTTAATTAATTCCGGGAAAATATCCGTTGAAGAAGGATTCGAAAAAATAGTTCCGAGGGTAAATGCTTTATTGCAGGAAGAAGATGAGTAATAGAAAACAAAAAATTTGGAATTAATGGTTTTTTATCAAGACTTCGGTTAATAGAGGAAGCGATTGATAATGAGAGGGAAAAAAACCGCATTTACTTTACTTGAATTAATGATTGTCGTAGGTATTATTAGTTTATTGGCAATGGTGGCAGTTCCTAAATTTGTTGATTTAATAGGCAAATCAAAAGAGGCAACCACTAAAGGGAATTTAGCAATTCTAAGAACAGCGGTGAGTGTTTATTATGCAGACAACGAAGGAATGTGGCCGCAGCAAAATAAAGTATTGGATAATGATTCCACCTGGCATTATGAAAGCAGCTGGTATCCGGGAGCAACCGGGGTAGATGGTCGTCCGGGGTATTTTGAAAATGTAATGGTAATGCGGGGGAATGAAACGCGGCCCAAATATTTAGAACAGGTTCCCAAAGCTTATATCGGGCAAAAATGGATGGGTGTAGCGGGATTTAATAAAGAGGGAACAAGTATTGTGGGAACTTATCATATTGATGTTCAGACTGGTGTTCCGGGGACAGGGAGTATTGCCAGGCGTGGACCGGATACGGAATGGCTGTGGGAAGTGTGGATGTATTGCTGTGATACAGGGGATGTTTGGGTTAATGCCAATAAATTTGACGGCCCAAGATTTGATACAAAAGGTAGGCCGATTACAAGTTGGTAAGGGGGGGAATTTTAAAAAAATGAATTCTGTTAATTTAAAGGATGGTTATTTTCTGGTCAATGGGGAAAAACAGTTTATTTTATCGGGAGAGGTGCAGTACTTTAGAGTTGAAAAGGATAAGTGGAGAAAAATGCTGGAGGGTTTGTGCGAGGCAAACTGCAATACCCTTTCTACGTATGTGCCATGGAATTGGCACGAATATGAACAGGGTAAATTTGATTTTACCGGAGCCACTCATCCCAGCAGAGACCTGGTAAGTTTTTTGAAATTAGTTAAAGAATATGGCTTGAATTTAATTATTAAAGGGGGTCCCCATATTCATGCGGAGTTTTCAAACGGAGGTATTCCTAAATGGGTTCTTTCCGAGTATCCGGAAGTGCTTGGTTTGGATAATGAAGGAAAACCCACCGGTAGTTATGCTTTTTATCCTCCGGTAACCTATCTTCATCCGACTTATATGCAGTTGGTAAAAAAGTGGTATGAAGCATTTACCAAGGTAGTGCTTCCTTTTGATAATGTTATTTTATGGCAGGTAGATAATGAGGTGAGTTATAGTTTGTCTTTTTTTCATTATTCACCGGGACAGGCCTTTTCTGGTGATTATAATCCTTTTCTGGTAGAAAAAAATGGGCTTTATCAACAATATTTAAGTAAGAAATTTAAAGATATAAAGGATTTGAATGCCCGTTACGGAGAGAACAATACGGATTTTGCTTTGGTTTCTCCTCCCCGGAAAGAGCCGTTTAATAAGGAAGAACAATTTAAAGTTTTTGACTGGTGTGAATTTCGGGAAAAATTAGTAGCAATGTATGTGCGTTCTTTGATGGAGATGCTTTTTGAGTTGGGCTGCCGGGGCCCTTTCAGTGTTGATGACCCGCTTTTGGGTTATGATACATCATGGAAAGGTATTTATGATGAGGTTAAAGATCCCCGTTGGCAGGTAGTTATCGGGTATACTTATTACACAGGAAATATGGAAGAGGAATCGATGGGGTATCATCTTTCCCGTATAGAATTTACCAGGGCTTCAGGAACCCCTGTGGTTTCCAACCATGAAATTCAGGCGGGAAATGTGTATTTTCTTTCACATTGGAAACAGTCTCCCTCTGATTATGATTTAATCTGGAAAACTTCCATCGGGTTTGGGAGTAATATGCTTAATTTTTATTGGTTTTGTGATGGATATAATTTTTTAGGGTACGAACATTTTTTACCAACAATGAATTTTTCTTCTCCGTTAGATAAGGATGGAAATAAAAGATTTCAATTTGGAATAATCAAAAAAATAGGGGAAATGCTTAAAAAATACCCGGAAATTGTAGAAACTAAACCTGATTATGATTTGGCCGTTGGATTTTATCACCCCTATGCCAGAATGGGTAAGTTTAGTAATTTAGAGGGAATAGGAAATTTTGAATTAAGTAAGGGTGGAGCGGTAGGGTCTTTTATCGATCTTTTAGGGGTGTGTAATATTAATTTTCAAATGCTTAATTTAGAAGAAAACATTAAAGAAAACATTTTTGCCTGTCCATCAAAATTGGTTATTCTTTGTTATGAATTCTTAGATAAAAATATTCAAAAATCTTTGCTTGATTATGTTTCTGCCGGGGGACATTTGATTTTATTAAAACAAGTACCTTTAAAAGATGAAAATCTGGAGGAATGTAAGATCTTGTACGATGCTCTAAAAATAGCAAGATTGGATTCTATCCCCAAGGGGAAAGGGTTTTTTGAAATAAACAGAGTGGGATACAAAAATTATGATTTTTGTGTATATGATGATTTACAGGTATATGAATTTAATGACCGGGATTATATTCAGGATATGATTTCTTTTTCATCGGGTAGAATATGTGGATTTACCAGGAATGTCGGAGAAGGAAAAATTTCGGTTGTTGGATTTGTTCCCCGGGTTTTTCTGGATGTTTCCAGAAATTTTGCGCGGGATTATTTTGAAAAAAAATCACGGGATGGGATTTTAGTTTATGAACGGAAAAATAAAAATTTTTCACTTTTTACGGTGTGTAATTTATCGGAAAAAGAAGAAAAGATAGAAATGAATCAGAAGGAATTTATATTACCCCCTCGTAAAGCGACATTTGTCATTAAAAAAGGTGAAAATTATGAAAAGTGGGGAGAATAGTAAGTGGGATTATGAAAAAGATAGATTTAGAAATGTGGGTTATGCCCAATGCGTCTTTTAAGACCGGTTTGACTTTTGGGCAGGAGTTGAAACAGTTTTCAAAAAAACACCCACATATAAATGTGCGGGTAAAGGTTCATACATGGTCATCTGCGTGGAGGCTTATTATGAAAGCGGTAAGGACCAAGGAGGGGCCGGATATTTTTCAGCTGGGCAGCAGCTGGGTGAATACTCTTGCGTATTTGGGAGGATTGGCTGATATTAGTAAATCGGTAAAAGAATTAAAAAAGAAAGATTTTTTTTCTCCTCTTAATAAACAAATGGAAGAATCTTTTAGAGAAGAGAAAATATATTCCCTTCCCTGGTTTATGGATACCAGGGTACTTTTTTATCGAAAAGATATTTTCAAAAAGGCAGGATTAAAAGAAAAAGATATTGGAGATTGGGATTCATTTCAAAAAGCTTGCCAAAAAATAGCGAGCCTTAAAATAAAAGGGAAAAAAATTCATCCCCTGGCGGTTTCCGGAGCAAAAAGCTGGACGTTAATTCATGATATTGCTCCCTGGATTTGGTCGGGCGGGGGGGAATTTTTAAATTTTAAAAGTAAAAAAATAAGTTTTCAACAAAGAGAATCTTTAAAAGGGATGAAATTTTATTTTGACCTGGTTAAAGCTTACGGGAGTAAAATTGCCTTAAAGCAAAATATGGGCAAGGTAATGGAGGATTTTTTTATTTACGGGCGTTACGCTATGCATTTTTCCGGAACATGGGTTTTTTCTGCTTTTCTTAATCCTAATAGTCATTTATATAGGGAGGAAATTGCCCAAAATATTGGAATAGCCCTGCCGCCTGCCGGGCCTAAGGGACGATATGCTTTTTTGGGTGGAAGTAATCTGGGGATTGCTAAATTTTCTAAATATCCCCGGGAAGCATGGGAGTTAATTTCTTTTTTAACCGCTCCTTCATCTCAATTACGCTACACAAAGGCGATTAGTAATCTTCCCGTTCATTCTAAAATATTTGATGCGTTTTTTTTTGAGGACAAACAATTAGCGGAAAAATTTAAACAAATATGTTCTTTTGGTAAGATGTTTCCCCCCGTGTTTTCATGGGGGATTATTGAGACAATTATGATAGAAATGCTGGCAGAGATTTTTAATAGTATAAGGAAAGGTCGATATACGGAAAATGTTCTTAAAAAAGAGATAAAAAGGATTTCTTCCGAAATAGATTTTGTTCTTTCCCTTTAAAAAATATTTAAGAAATTTTTTTTAATTAATAAATTTTGATATAAACAATATCGTTTTACAAAGGCTTAAAAAAGGAAATAGATATTTATGGCTAAAGAAAGTTTAAATAAATATTCGGAAGAACTCAGAAAGGTTAGCAAAATCTTTCGTTATACCCATCGAGGTTTGGAAGAAATTCTTAAACAGGTTTTAGATGTTGGATTTTCTACTTTAGGTTTTGACTGGATGGAAATATTATTATGGGATAGAGAAAGAAAAGTTTTGGAAACAAAAGTAGTTGCTGAAGAAGATGGGATAATGGAAGGGGAAGAAGAGATTTTTTCTTCGGAAAAGACTGATCCGAGAATAATAGTGGGTTTAGGCAGGGAAAAATGGATTGTAATAAAGAAAAAAGGAGCGGAAGGGTTTTTTTCAATAAAAAGCGGCAATAAAATTTTAGGGGTCTTAGGCATAAATAATCGATTAAGCGGGAGGGATATAGAAGAGTGGCAAATTTCATTACTTAAAGAATATGTCGAAGAAATTGGCGTAGGGATTGGTAATTTGGAATTACTTTTGAAGGAACAATTGCAGGCAGACAAGTTTAAGGCCCTTTCTAAAATAGGAATGGCTTTAGTAGGCCAATTAAAACTGGAAAATAGAATAAAAATAATTTTGCGAAGTATTATTAGGCATTTAAGTATTGACCGGGTTAAGTTATACTTGGTAAATGAAGAGAAAAAAGTTCTACAGGGAACAATGTCTTTTGACCTCAGAGGAAAATTTCATGTTTTAAAGGAAGTATATTCTTTAAAAAAGAAGACTCACCCTGAAGTTTTTATGGTGATGAAAAAAGAAGCTCAGGAAGTTGGGTCTTTCGGATTGGTTTTTTCCATTCCTTTGAAAGTAGAAAAAAAAATAGTTGGATTTCTTGTTGCTGATAATATTTTCAGCCGGGAACGAATTAAAAAAGAAGATATTGAATACTTGAAACTTTTTGCTCAACAGGCGAGTGTTTCTATAGAAAATGCCCGGCTTTTTAATGATGTCGAAAGACTTTCTCTTACCGACGGATTAACAGGTTTATATACTAATAGGTATTTTAGAAAACGTCTCGGGGATGAAATTGTTCGAACGACAAGGCTTAAAACGAAGCTTGCTTTAGCTATTATTGATATTGATTATTTCAAAAGTTATAATGACTCTTATGGCCATATGGTTGGAGATCGCGTACTTGTTGATTTAACCGGAATAATTATGAAAAATATCCGTCAAGTAGACTTTGCTGCCCGTTATGGCGGGGATGAATTTGTTGTTTTTTTTCCGTCTACCTCTTTAGAAGGTGTGCAAATTGTTACTTTTCGTTTACTGAGAGCAATTAGAAAGCATTTTTTACTCATTTCAGGAAAAAAAATACGGTTTAGTGTGAGTATGGGGTTAGCTATTTATCCTTCCAATGCACGAAACAAAGAAGCTTTATTTAGAAAAGCGGATAAAGCTCTTTATCGGGCTAAATCGCAGGGAAGAAATCAGGCTTGTTTTTATTCCGAAACATTGGATAAAAAATAAAATTCAAAAAATGTTTTTTAGTAAAAAAGGGTTTTGTGTTGATTTTTATTGACAAAATTGTGTTTTTTTTGTTATACTTCCGCTTAAATGATAGAAAAAAGCGTAAAAAAATAGGTTTATTGTTTGTAGGGATGTTTTGAGTTGTTAGAGTTTAGAAACCGCTTAAAAAAGGTTTCAATAAAGGTAGTAGGGAAATAAAAATTTTAGAAAAAAAAAGGAGAGGCAAAATGAAGCATAGTAATTTTAGTAAAGACAACAAAGAATTTGTAATTGTAAGGCCTGATGTTCCCCGGCCGTGGATTAATTATCTTTATAATGAGGAATACTGTGCCATTATTTCTCATACAGGGGGAGGCTATAGTTTTGAGCACGATTGTAAAACCAAAAGAATTACTACCTGGAATCCTGATAATCTTTTTACCGATAGGCCGGGTAGATATGTGTTTTTAAAAGATAGGGATACTAAAAAATATTGGTCAATTAACTGGCAGCCTATTTGTCCGGAAAAGCAGGATTTTCAATGCCGTCATGGATTAGGATACACGGTGATCAGTTCAGAAAATCAAAAGATAAAGGGAGAAATAACTTATTTTGTTCCCCGCAAAGAACCTATGGAAATCTGGAAGATAAAAATAAGCAATAAGAGTAATAAAAAAAGAAATTTGAGTATGTTTTCTGTGACTGAGTTAATTTTGGGTGATTTTCAAACAGAACTACTTTATAAAAATATTTTTGCTATGTATAACAAGGCCTGGTTTGATAAAAAGATGCAGGCAATTGTTTCTACGAAAAACACCTGGGGCTGGGGAGGAGTATATCCGCATCAGGCTTATGTGGGAGCGAATTTTAAGATACATGGTTGGGAAACGCGCAGAGAAAATTTTTACGGTAAATATTTAATTCCTTCCCGTCCGGAGGCGGTAGTAAAAGGAAAATGTTCCAATACAGACAATCATGGAGAAAATATGGTTTCTTCCTTACAGCATAATTTTACGCTTAACCCAAATGAGGAAAAAGAATTTGTAATAATGCTGGTTCATGCAAAATCACAGCAGGAAGGAAATAGGCTGTTAAAGAAATACCGAGATTTATCGACGGTAGAAAAATCTCTTAAAGAGGTACGGAATTTCTGGCAAAAATTGGTAGACAAAGTGGAAGTAGTTACTCCGGATAAAAATTTTGACCGCATGGTAAATGTCTGGAGTAAATACCAACTTTATACCGCTAATACATGGAGCAGGTCTCCTTCTTTTTATCATGAAGGGACAGGGGGAAAAGGCTATCGGGATTCCTGTCAGGATGCAGAGGGGATATTATCTTTAAACTCAGAGTATGTAAAGGATAAATTGAGAGCGATTGCCGTTTTGCATTTTAAAGATGGCCATACGGCTTCCGGTTGGTCGGATCACTACGGCCCTTTTACCGATAGTCCGAGAGCGGATCATCCTGCATGGTTTACTTATACCCTATCGGCCTATATTAAGGAGACCGGAGATATAGATTTTTTAAATGAGAAAGCAAAATGGCTTAACGGCGGTCAAGGAACAATGTTTGAACATATTTTAGCCAATATTGATTATCTCTGGACTCATCGTGGACAGCATGGTGTTCCTTTAATTGGGATTGCTGATTGGAATGATGCTATTGATAGTGCAGGGGATGAAGGAAAAGGAGAAAGTGTTTGGCTGGGAATTGCTTTTCACCGAACCCTTCTTTATGCGGCGGAATTGGCTAAAGTTCTGGGTAAAAGTGATGTTGAAGCGGACCTTTTAAAGAAGGCAAAAGAAATGAAAAAAATTCTTAATAGTTCTGCCGGTTGGGACGGACGGTGGTTTTTGGGCGGGTATACTGATGAAGGAAAGCCCTTTGGTTCGTCTAAGAATAAAGAGGGTTCAATTCATATGAACTCTCAAACATGGGCAGTATTAGCCGATGTTTGTGATGATAAAAGAAAAAAACAGGTAATGTCAATGGTAGATAAATATTGTGATACAATACATGGCCCTGCTCTGCTTAGTCCGGCTTATAAAAATACGGATTTATCTATCGGAAGAATTACAAAGTTTGTTCCGGGAGTAAAAGAAAATGGGGCAATTTTTTGTCATGCGGTAGCCTTTAAAATCGTTGCTGATTGTATGGCTGGCCGGGGAAATGAGGCTTTTGATTCCTACCAGAAAATAAATCCTGCTTGCCAGAAAAACGGATATAAAGTGGAACCTTATGTTTTTGCCGAATATCTGGTAGGGCCGGATCATCCGTATAGTTTTGGAGAAGGAGCATATACCTGGATCACAGGGACGGCGGCATGGATGTATTTAGCTGCTACGGAATGGATGTTAGGTGCCCGCCGGGATTTTGAGGGATTGCGGATAGATCCTTGTATCCCTTCTAAATGGGGCAAGTGTTCAATAAAACGTACCTTCAGGGGAGATGTTTATGATATATCCATTAAAAATCCGAAACATGTAAATAAAGGTGTAAAGTCTATTAAGGTTGATGGTTCCCTGATAAAAGGTAATTTAGTTAAGTATGTTGGTGATGGGAAAGTCCATAAGGTGGAAGTAATAATGGGATAGTAATTAAATTAACAAAAAATTGTTAATTTAAAAAATAAAAAGTCGTGTAGATTACAATAATTTTTTAAGAAGTCGTTGTTGATTTCTTTTTTAACGGATATTTTTTTAAAAGTAAAATTTTTTGTAAATGGTAATAATTGAATTTGAGTGTTCTTTTTTCCGGATAGTAACTTATTGAAAATAACAATTCAGCAGGCGCTAAAAACAAGGAAAACAAATTATTACTAATTACGGAATGTAATAAAAAAGGGGGAAACAAATGAAGAAAAAAATCTTATTATTGTTATTGTCAATTTGCATGACTTTTTTTTGTGCATGGGAAAGTATCTGGGCGAGGCAGGTTAAGATTGTTGGTTCTCTGGGAAGTTGGCAGCTTATGGTGGATGAGGCTCCTTTCTATATTAAAGGGGCTGGTTTTGCTAAAACTGTTCATGCGGGCAACATTGACTACTATTTTAATGAAATGAAGAAAATCGGTTTAAATTCTTTTCGTACCTGGGGGACAGGGGATGATACTCCTCTGATGCTGGAAAAAGCGGAAGAATACGGATTGATGGTAGATGTGGGTATTTGGCTTTTACAGAACAAAAAGGGCGAACCTAAAGCGGTTGATTATGTTAAGGGAGAAGAATATAAAAGAAAGACCCTGCGGGAAATAGAAGAACAGGTAAAAAAGCTTAAAGATTATCCATCGGTGCTGATGTGGAATGTAGGAAATGAAGTAGTGATGAGTTTAAATACAGAAGAGGAAAAAATAGCTTATGCTAAGTTTGTGGAAAAAATTTGTAAATTGATTCATAAAATAGACCCCAATCACCCGGTCACTTCTACTACGGCCTGGTCTTTTGCCTGGCCTTATTTTAAAAAATATACTCCCAGCCTGGATATTTATGGAACTAATATTTACGGTGGAGTAGTAGTGATTAAAGAAGAGTGGGAAAAGATAGGTATAGACAAGCCTTATTTAATGACTGAATATGGCCCGCATGGAGAATGGGAAGTTTCTGTCGATAAGAATGGGCAGCCGATAATTCCTTCCGAAGAAAGTAAAGCTAAAGCGTATTTTAATGGATGGAAGCATTATATTGAAAAAAACAAAGGACTAAATCTCGGGGCATATGCTTTCGCTTTTGAGGGGGGTGAAGATTTTTGTGGAGCATGGTTTAATATATTTATGTTGGGCAAGAAAAGGGCTTCTTATTGGAAAATATATGAGATGCTTACGGGGAAAAAAGGTAAAAACAAACCTCCCCTGGTTTGTAAATTTGAATTGAGTAAATTTACTGATATTTATCCGGGAGAGAAGTTTAATGTCTATCTGGAAGCAAAGGATCCGGATAAGGATAAATTAAATTGTGTTTTTAAAATGTGCAACAGGAAACTTTGGGATGAAGGCATTTATCCGGTCATATTCGAGAAAAAGAAAAAGAAAGAGTTTGTAATAACTGCACCCGATAAGACGGGAATATATTTTTTATATGTTTATGTAACCGACGGGAAAGGTAATATTGCTGTAGAAGGAAAATCGATTAAGATAATAGAGAAAAAGGAGAAAGGTAAATGATGGAAAGAAAAAAAATAATTGATTTCGATGCGCAGAGTTTTATTATTAAAGGAAAAAGAGTAATTCTTTTTGGAGGTGAATTTCATTATTTTCGGGTACCGCATGAATTGTGGGATGAGCGGTTAAAAAAAATGAAACAAGCGGGAGTGAATTTTGTTTCAGCCTATATTCCCTGGAACTGGCATGAGCAGGAAGAAGGGGTTTATACTTGGGAAGGAGATCACGATTTAAGGAAATTCCTGGATCTATGTAAGAAGTATAATTTTTATGTTGCCATGAAGCCGGGCCCTTATATTTGCGCTGAATGGGACAATGGGGGGTTTCCTCATTGGATATTACCTAAGAATCTAAATTTGAGATTTTTAGATGATGAGTACCTTTCCTATGTAAGTAAATGGTATAAGGAAGTAGGAAGAGTGATTAAGCCTTATTTAATTACCAACTCCGGAGGGCCGGTAATTCTTTTTCAGATAGAAAACGAATATGACCATTTAATTGAACAGCAAAGAGATGTAATTGTTACTAAGGAAGATGCCAAAAAGTACTTAATGTCTCTTTTAAAATATACACGAATGGCTGGAATAGATGTTCCTGCTTTTACTAACGAAGCTTGTTTTATTCACGGAACGGAAATTATTGAAACCAGAACTTTTTATCCCAACATTCCCTGGCTGTGGATGTGGGAATTCGATGATTTTGATAAAAAAATCAAGCAGGCAAAAAAAGGACAGCCGGATAAACCTGTTTGTATTTTTGAGCTTCAGGGAGGATGGTTTGCGCAATTCGGACAGCCCATATATAATGTGCCTTCTTCCTTAACCAATGCCATTGTGCGTAATGTGCTGGCACGCAATGCCTGTTTGCTTAATATATTTATGTTTGTTGGCGGAACAACTTTTCCTTATTGGGGCTGTCGCGGAGATGCCCGGGGTAGTGGAAGTATGGATGCTATTGGTTCTGTAACCAGTTATGATTTCGGTTGTTCTCCTATTCGGGAATGGGGACAGTTAAGTGAAAAATATTATGATTTAAAATCAACCGCAATGTTTTTAAAAGCGTTTCCTAAACTTTTTGTAGAAACGAAAGAGGTTATTGACGGAGCAAAAATTGTTCAGGGGGTAGAAGGAACACATGTAATTAAAGAAAATGAAGTGTTTTCCGGCGGGGAATTTGCTGAAGTTTATGAAAAAGTAATGGTATTGGAAAAAGCAAACAAATCTTCCGGTTTATTGTTGGTCAGAAATACGGAAACTTCCGATAAAAACTTAGTGATTAGTTACAACGTTCCGGGAACCCAAAAAGAACGATTGTTACCAAAAGAAGGAAAATTATTTATTCCTCGGGAAACAGCTTATTTATTACCCATAGAAGTAAAAATTCCTAAGACGAATTTAGTTATCCAGCATTCATCTTCGGAGATTTTAACTTCCATGCAAGTGGGTAAAAATCAGATATTCTTTCTATACGGAATCCGGGGTAGAAAAGGAGAAGTAGTTATTCGTGGAGTAAAACACGCTCCTAAAACAATAAAAGGAAAGATGAAACATACATTACGGGAGAATATTCTTCATTTGTCCTATATCCACAAAGATATTCAAATGGTAGCGTTGGAAGGGGCGATAATAGTAATTCTTGATTTTGAGGGAGCCCGGAATACCTGGCCGGGTTCAAAGGAAAGTATTTTAATTTCTCAGGCCTACTGCCTTGTGGATAGCGGCCAGTCCAAAAAAGATTTAAATTTGCGTTTGCAGGTTTTAAATGGTACGGCAAATAATAATTTAATATTTTTACCGGCAAAACCGAACAAAATGCTGGTAGAAGGGAAATCCGTTTCTTTTAAATGGGATAAAACTTTTTCCTGTTGTTCCTTTATGATAAAAGTGAAAAAAGAAAAACCGGTGAGTATTAAAAAAGATGAATTTTGTTATGTTTTACCGGATAACAAAGAGAAAGAATTTGATTATGACGACAGCAATTGGAAATTGTTGCCTAAGCCTGTAGCTCTGGAAGATATTAGCATGGCAGACCATGGATTTGTTTGGTATCGGACGGACTTTTCAATTTCAGACGAAATAGAAGATGCCCTGATTGTTTTTGACACAGGGGGTGTTGACCGGGCTTATGTATACTTAAACGGAGAATTTTTATGGAAAGGAATTGGAGAGGCAAAAATTGAAGTCCCTGCGAAATTTCGGCAAGGAAAAAATATTTTAGCAGTTAGGTATGAAAATGCTTATCATACAAAAGGTCATCCTGCAGAAGGTCCTATCCATAAAAAAAGCGGTATTAAAAAACCGGTATTGATTTGTGGAAGAGTAAATAATGAGGAATGGAAAAAAGAGATAAAAAGTTTTCGTGTGCGTTTAAAACTGGGAGGAGTAATCAAAGGCTTTGCTAAAAACGAATTTGATGATAGTAAATGGATTAAGGTTCCACGAGGGGGAAAATATATTTTTCACAAAGATATGGGGGATCTGGTTTGGATTAGGCAGCGGGTTAAATTTAAAAAGGAGAAAGGGTGGACAGCACCTCTGGGTTTATGTATATCCGAAGCCGCAGAAAGAATGATTATTTATCTTAATGGAAAAGCATTAGGAAAATATGAAAATATTGGGCCACAGCATAAATTTTATATCCCCGAATCGATGTTAAAAGAAGACAATCTTTTCAGTTTTATTTTAGAGGGCCCGGGGTTTAATCAATTTAAGCCAAGTGAATTTAAACCACCTTATTTGAAAGAACCGACAATAGAGGTTTTTTTTGAAGCCAGGGAATTAGAAGTTAAAATCTGCGCAAGCTAAAAAAATATCTTGTTTTTTACCGTTCTTTAATCTTGTAATTCCCTGTACTTTATTAGTTACAGTGGGGTATGGGAAGAAAAGGGTATTCCTTATGACGCTCTGTGGTTTTTTATGGGGTAGTTCATTAATAGAAAAACCTGAAAAATCGTTTTGCGATAATTCAGGTTTTTTTTTGCTATTCAGACTGTGTTCAAACTCTATTTTTTGGTAGTCGCAGGCTTTAGCCTGCGGAAAATATCCGACGATAACGCAACCTTCCTCCGAAGGCGGATTTACCTTATCCGCCTAAGTGTAAGTGTTCAGTATTTTGGTAATGATAACAGTTCTTGATAGAAATTTGGCATTTCTTTTGTTTCTCCTCCCCTTGCGGGAGGTCTGCCTGTTCGCCAATCAGTAAGGCGGGTCCGCCAGTTTGTAAGGAGGGAGATTAAGAGGAGGGGGAGTGATAAAATAATGACCGAAGAATCGATAGATGGATTAAAAGAAGTTGGAAAATATAAATGGCTTATTCCTCAAAGAGATGGTATGCGGGTAAAAGGGATAATTTATGCCGATAAAAAATTGTTAAAATCTATTTGTCAGGATAAGGCTCCCCAACAGGTAATTAATGTTGCCTCTCTGCCCGGTATTGTTAAATATTCTTTAGCTATGCCTGACATTCATTGGGGATACGGGTTTTGTATCGGGGGTGTGGCGGCGATGGATTATGAAACCGGGGTTATTTCTCCGGGTGGAATTGGCTATGATATTAATTGTGGGGTCCGATTAATAAGAACTAATTTAGTTCAGAAAGATATTCAGAATAAATTAGCGGATTTAATTTTTGCTTTGTTCAATAATATTCCCAGCGGAGTGGGGTTTACCGGCAGAATAAAACTTAATAAGCAAGAAGTAATCAAAGTTTTGCAAAAAGGAGCTAAATGGGCGGTAGCCAGAGGTATGGGAGAACAAGCAGATATTGAACATACCGAAAATAACGGATGTATGCAAAGTGCCGATGCCGGCAAGGTGAGTCAGCGGGCTTTGGAAAGAGGAAGAGAGCAGTTAGGAACTTTGGGAGCGGGAAATCATTTTCTGGAGATTCAGCTGGTTGATGAGATTTATGAACCTGATATTGCCCGGAATTTTGGTTTGGAAGAAGGGCAGATAGTGATAATGATTCATACCGGTTCACGAGGTTTAGGGTATCAGGTTTGTGATGATTATTTAAGGGTAATGAATGAGGCAGTACGAAAATACGGAATTTCATTGCCTGATCGTCAGCTTGCCTGTGCTCCTTTAAAATCTCCGGAGGGGATAGATTATTTTCAGGCAATGTCAGCCGCAGCCAACTATGCCTGGGCAAATAGGCAATGTATAACCCATTGGACCAGAGAAACATTTCAGCGTGTGTTAGGTTTGTCAATGAGGGATTTAGGGATGGAATTAGTTTATGATGTAGCACATAATATTGGAAAAATTGAAGAGCATTTGGTAGAGGGAAAAACGAAGAAATTGTGTGTTCATCGCAAAGGGGCAACCAGGGCGTTACCCGCAGGGCATCACGATTTGCCTGATGTTTATAAAAAAGTTGGCCAGCCGGTGCTTATCCCGGGAACAATGGGTACACATTCTTTTGTTTTGGTAGGAACGCAAACGGCAATGGAACAAACATGGGGAAGCACTTGCCATGGAAGCGGCCGGGTAATGAGCAGAACCCAGGCTTTAAAGCAAGTTTCCGGGCATAAATTACAACAGCAACTGGCAGAAAAGGGAATTGTTGTTCGGGCAAGAAAAATTAAAACATTGGCAGAGGAAGCCCCACTGGCTTATAAAGATGTAGATGCGGTAGTTAACGTCTGCCACCAGGCAGGTATTTCCAAAAAGGTAGCCCGCCTAAAACCCTTAGGAGTAATAAAAGGATGACTAATTTGCACAAAAAAACTTTTTTGTTGACTTTCTTACTTGTATAATCATTAAAAATATGATATTTTAAAAAAAGTAAGCAGAATAAATTACCTAAAAAAGTTGGTTTATTATTGATTAGATTGAAAAAATATTGTAAATTTTTAGGCTTCTGCAAATGCGGACACGCAGAATGTCTATTTTGCAGAACTCTTATAAGTTTTTGAGATAAAGGAAATAAAGGAATGGAATTAAAAAAAGAACTTACTCTTTTAAATGTTTTCTGTATTGCGACAGGGGCAATGATTAGTTCCGGGTTGTTTATTTTGCCGGGGTTAGCCTTTGCTAAGGCGGGGCCTGCGGTAATTCTTTCTTATGCCATAGCAGGAATATTTTGTCTTCCTACGCTTTTAAGTATGGCAGAACTGACAACTGCTATGCCGAAAGCCGGGGGTGATTATTTCTATATAATGAGAGGATTTGGCCCTCTTTTTGGGACTATTGCTGGTTTTTGTACGTGGTTTTCACTGAGTTTAAAAGGTTCTTTTGCCTTATTGGGTATGGGTGCTTACTTGAGTATAATAACCCCTTTACCTTTAACTGTTATTGCCCTCTATTGTTGTCTCTTTTTTATTACATTAAATTTAATAGGTGTAAAAGAGGCAGGAAACTTCCAGTCATTTTTAGTATTGGGCCTTGTAGGGATACTTGTGGGGTATATTGCTTTTGGTACTACAAAGGTTAATTTTGGAAATTTTTCTCCGTTTTTTACCCATGGATTTAATGCTATGTTTGCTACGGCCAGCTTTGTTTTTATTTCTTACGGCGGATTGACTAAGGTTGCAGCATTGGCCGAGGAGATAAAGAATCCGGGTAGAGTGTTACCCTTAGGTATGATTCTTTCTATTGGGGTAACTTCTATTTTATATGCTTTGGTTATTTTTGTAACAATAGGGGTTTCTGATGCGGCAAGTTTAAAAACAACCGTTACTCCCATATCTGATGCAGCGGTAATTTTTGGAGGAAATTTTTTAAAAATAATAATAAGCGTAGGTGCATTTTTAGCCTTTATTTCAACTGCTAATGCAGGGATTATGACCGCTTCCCGCTATCCTTTGGGAATGAGTAGAGATAAGCTTTTACCTTCGGCTTTTCAAAAGATTAGTAAAAGATTTAAAACACCGTATGTATCTATTCTTTTTACGGGGTTTTTTATGATTGTATCTATTATGGTATTAAAACTTGATTTATTAGTTAAGGTTGCTTCCGGTGTGTTAATTTTGCTTTATATTTTTGCCAACTTGACTTTAATTGTATTTAGGGAAAGTAAAATTCTGAGTTACAAACCAAAATTTTACGCTCCTTTCTACCCTTATTTGCAAGTTTTAGGGGTATTAGGGGGAGTATTTCTTTTGATAGAAATGGGAACGGTAATTGTTTTTATGACGATGATACTTCTTTTTCTGGGATTTTGCTGGTATAAAATTTATGCACAGAAGAGAGCATCACAAAACTCAGCACTCATATATGTTTTAGAACACCTGGTGGCTAAGGATAAAGAATTAGCATCAGGAAATTTGCTTACCGAATTAAAAGAAATCGTTATTAAGAGGGAAGGGCTTATTGAGAAGAAATTCGGTAAGCTTGTTGAGGAAAGCAGGGTTTTAGATATAACAGAACCTATAAAAATGGAAGATTTTTTTAAAGAAATTTCAGGGTTTTTACATAAAGAACTGAACCTGAGTGATAAAGAGATATTTGATAAATTTATGAATAGGGAAAGAGAATCAAGCACTGTAATAGCAAAGGGGCTGGCTATTCCTCATATTTTCGTTAGAGGGAAAAATGAGGATAAACTGGTTTTAGTTCGGGCAAGAACAGGTATTATTTTTCCTCAAGATCAATTAGTGCATATTGCCTTTGTGTTTGTGGGTGCTTTTGGTGAGCGTGTTTTACATTTGAAAATTTTAGCTGCTATTGCCCAGATTACCCAAACTCCTGACTTTAAAGATAGATGGTTTGAGGCAAAAAACGAGGAAGAATTAAAGCACATTATTCTTTTAGCAGAAAAAAAGTAAATTGACAATAGCAACAATAAACACTTCAAAGTAGCTCGCCTAATTTGAGGCTTATGTTTTATTTTTTCCCTCTGTTGCGGATGATGAGGCCGTTTAAGAAGCGTCTTAAAATTTGGTCACCGCATTCTTTAT
>CBDUZB010000007.1:0-22913 GCA_965371605.1 uncultured bacterium | reverse complement strand
CTCAATAATGGTATTGGTCATTTTAGTCATTATTATCACCTCCTATCATTTCATAATTTGCCGCACCGGGAGGAACTATGGGACAAACATTTTCCGCATAATGTATTGGTGCGTTCACAACGCAAGGGCCTGTTTTGGTTAAAGATTCCGACAAAACATCCATAGAATTTTCCATCCCTTCTAAATCATAACTCCTAATACCAAAATTACGGGCAATAGCTGCAAAATCAGGATTGGTGATAAACTTCGCCGCTATATAATTTTTTTCATAAAACAATTCCTGCTGTTGTCGAATAAGCCCTAAATGACCGTTATTCATAATGATAACGGTTATATTCAAATTTAAATCGGCTAATGTTGCCAATTCCTGAATATTCATCAGGAAAGACCCGTCACCACTAATACACACTATGCGTTTATCAGGATTTACCAGAGCTGCTCCAATAGCTGCAGGAAATCCAAAACCCATAGTTCCTAACCCACCGGAAGTCAACAAAGTCCGGGGATGCTGAAATGGATACGCCTGAGCAACCCACATTTGGTGCTGTCCCACATCCGTGGTAATAATTGTATCCGGCTTAACTAAATTACTTATAGTGCGAATAAGGTTTATCGGATGTAAAAAATCGCTATTATTTTCCCTTAGAAAAGGATACTTATCTTTTGTTTTTTCAATTTGCCTAATCCAATTTCTCCGAGGATCAGAATTTATAAAAGGCATTATTTGTTTCAAGGCCATTCCAATATCCCCTGCAACGGAAAAATTAGATTTTTTTATTTTATCAATTTCAGAACCGTCAATATCAATGTGAATAATTTTTGCCTGAGGGCAAAACTTTTTAACATTCCCGGTAGCCCGATCATCAAAACGCACCCCAAAGGCCAAAAGTAAATCCACCTCATTAAGAATAAAGTTGGTATAACGCGCTCCATGCATACCCGGCATTCCCAGATATAAAGGATCAGCCGAGGAAAAACACCCTAAACCCATTAAGGTTGAAGATACCGGAATGGAATTTCTTTTAGCTAACTTATACAATAATTTATGTGCCTTTGAATTAACAATCCCCCCTCCGATATAAAGCAAAGGCCGTTTGGATTTATTAATCATTCCGGCAATGTGTTTAATACTGGATAAATTAATTTCCTCAGGAGCTTTTTCTTTTTGCTGAGCCGGCCATTGAGCAAATTCAACAGTCTGGCGTTGAACATCCTTGGGAATATCAATTAGCACCGGGCCGGGTCTTCCGGATGCAGCTATTTTAAAAGCCTCCGGAATAATATGGAGCAATTCTCTTGCGTCCCGAACAAGGAAATTATGTTTAGTAATGGGTAAACTCATCCCATAGGTATCCACTTCCTGAAAGGCATCAGTCCCTATAAACGAAGTAGGCACCTGACCGGTAATGGCAATAATGGGTATCGAGTCTAATTTTGCATCGGCGACAGCAGTCAATAAATTTGTTGCCCCCGGACCGGAAGTGGCAAAGCATACAGCTGTTTTTCCTGTTGCCCTGGCCATTCCATGAGCGATAAAACCGGCTCCCTGCTCATGTCGTGCTAAAATATGCCTTATCTTACTTTTATAAAGCGCATTATACAAAGGAAGATTCGCACCTCCCGGAATTCCGGAAACAATATTAATCCCCTCCCTTTCCAACAATTTAATAATAATTTCTGCTCCTGTATATTTCATTATTTTTCTCCTTTTAAAATATTTTGATTTACTAAATTTTAATAAAAAAACCCCTGTCGGCCTCACGCCAACAGGGGGATGTGTGTGTAATTAACCACTTCACCCTCAAGGCGGAGGCCTGCCTACAACAGATACTACTACCACGATATCAACAATATAAATTTTAATTCTTTCTAATTCTTTCACCAACTTACTCCTCTAAAATTATATTTGGTTAAATAAAAAAAAGCCCCTGTCAGTTTTCACCGACAGGGGCTTTTAAGTTTAGCCTTAAGCTATCACTTTATGCCCACGGTGAAAATACCATGCACCACGACTACTACATTTACCCCTACTACTGAAAAAAGAATTTTATTTATTTGCATAGTTTTCACCTTAAAATTTTATTTTTCCAACTTTATTTACAAAAAGAATATATCATAAAAAATATCTATTTGTCAAGAATTCTTTATAATCGCTCTCTTTTTGTTACAAAAGACATATTTTTCTTTTTCATCGCTTTTAAAACTTATACCCCACCTCGGCTAACCAGCTTGTACCCGGCATTGGATAGTCATACGTTTCTTCGTATTCCTCATCAAATATATTATACGCAGATAACGATACCTCCAAATTTTGTAATATCCCGGCAATGATTTTCGCATCTACAACTGTATAGGCATCCAATTCTCCTGCAAGCCCGCTGCGACCATCCGGATAAATTCTCTCACCTATATAGCGAAGGGCGGTATTAGCCATAAACTGTCCTAATTTAAAATTTAATCCTATATTAAATTTATGATTAGGCGCATATTCCAAATCTTCCTTGGTTTCTTCGTCTTTAGCTTCTTGATATGAATAATTCATAACCCCTTTCAGATTGTCAAAAAAAAGTTTACTTTTCAAACAAACTTCTACTCCTTTTATCTCCGCTTCATTTTTATTTACATTATCATATTCTATAACAGGAATAGGAGGAAAACCGGTAGGCGGAATCGTTTGGGACCTCAAAACAATTAAATCTCTTGTTTTGTTATAAAAAGCATTTATTTCCCCTTCCATGTCCCTGGTAAATTGATGCCCGATTCCTATTTCGTATGACTTCATCTTTTCCGGTTTAAGTTCTTTATTCCCCATCACATGCACCACTGGGCCAAGCCACAAATCAGGATATGACTCAGCAAAAGTAGGTGCTCTGAAAGCTTCACCATAAAAAGATTTAAGAACAGTTCTGCCAAGATTATAAACTACACCTACTCTCGGACTGGTTACTTCTTCATAAACAGAATGCTTATCATGTCGTACTCCCAGGGTGACTGTTAATTTATCCATAAGCTTACATTCATCTTGTATATAAAAAGCAACATTTGTCGTTTCATGGTCTCCTGCTAATGCTATTTCTGACTCAGCTATATCCTGACGCACATCTAGCCCACAAATAAGCAGGTTATTAGAATTTATCCGCCAGTTATGCTGTACTTCCCCTCCCAGAACAGCTTCATCAACGGTAGTCAAATCACCCATATCCAGTATGTTTTCGCGATCATTGATGAATCCTTTGACCATTAAATCCATATTAGAATTTAATTCTATATTACTTGCGACATCTACAAAACTTTCGTTGAGCTCCTCAGTATACGTAGAACTCGGCCTTGATGCGCTACCTGATAATCCGCGGTCTGATTCACTATGTCCAAAAGATAAAATGAATTTAGAAACGTTCACTTTTCCATAGACATTATAGTTTTCAAAATCAGTGTTGTCCGCAATTAATTGTGACCCATCAGTTTTAAACCAGCGGGCAGTAAACAAACCATCGATTTTTTCGCTTTTTTTACCAAAACTTAATTTATGAAGTTGAGTGGAAAACTCTCCTCCTGCAGCCGAAATTTCAAAACCATCAATATCTTCCGCAGACTTAGTAATTATATTAATTATTCCGGAAAAAGCATTAGCCCCATAAATTGCTGAAGCAGGACCTTTAATTACCTCAATCCTCTTTACATTAACCAGAGGCAAGGTTAGATCAGGGAAAAAACTCCCATGATTAGGGGTATTGATTGGACGGCCATCAATGAAACAAAGAACCCTTTCTGTAGCACATGAATTTGCACTACTTAAACCCCGGGGCGTTACATAAAATTTTGTTCCGGCATATCTAATATCCATTCCCGCCAGAGTTCTTAGGAGATCCCCGACTGTTAAACACCCCGAATTTTTAATATCCTCTGCTGTAATAACATTAATGGTAGCCGGCGCTTCCCCTATCTCCTGCTCATGGCGGGCTGCTGTTATTACCAAAATTTCCTTCCCAAACAATAACAATTCCGGAGATATTTCATCGGTTTGAGCAAATGCTGATGATGTAAAAAGACATATTACACACCATAGCCAGATCATTCTAAAAATAGTTTTTAGCATTGGTCTTTCTCCTTTTTATATTAATTTTTTACTCCCCCTAAAAATATCTTTCCCCCCCCTTTCTTTTGGTTTATTTAAAAATTTTATGAGCTCTTTTTGAAACGGAAAAAGGAATCTTTAACCCTAAAGCCCTGGCAACTTTAAGATTTATTGCTAAAAATGTTTTCCCGGGAACAGTCGTTTGTAAATTAACAGGTTTTTCTCCTTCTAATATTTTACAAGCCAATTCCCCGGACTGCATACCAATATCTTTATAATCACACTCTAACCCAATTAAAGCCCCCATCTCTACCACATAATTGGCTTGAGCAATAACCGGAACTTTCGCCTTTAAAGCAACTTTTAAAATGTACGGCAAAGATTGATAGCTAATGACAGTCGTATCTGCAATTAACCATAATACATCTATTTTTTTTATCAAGCGACTAATTGCTGACGGTACTTCCTTTGGAGAAAAAACATCCTTTTTAATTAATTCCAGGTCACATTTCTTAGCTGCCTGAACAGCTATTTTAATTGTATTACCTGTCTTCTTGGAATCATAAAGAACCCCCACCTTTTTACCGTGAGGGAAAACCTCTTTTAATAGTTTAAACTGTCGCGCCGGAGAAAGGTTCATAGAAGCTCCGACAAAATTGTCCTTTGAACTTCTGTTTTTATGTACAAGCCCGGTCTCTATTGGATTTAAAACCATGGTAAAAACTACCGGGACGTCCTTTATCTTTTTCTTAAGGATTTTGCTTGCTCTCGTACCAAAGGCTATGATTAAATCAGGTTTTTTTTTTCTGATTTTTTTAATAATAAGATAATTTTTTTTTGAATTTTCTTCCAAATCGTAATAGGTTAAAACCAAATTCTTTTTTTCTTTAAACCCTTTTTTCTTCAATACATTTAAACATCCTTTTAAAGCAGTCTCATAAGGTTCTACCTTTTTGTTTTTTATAATGCAAATGTTGAAAGTTTTAGAATAAGCGGGAGGAACATAAAGAATTGCTATAAACAACAAAGTTGTCATTACTTTATGTTTTTCGAGAAACATTTATTTCCTCCTATTTTCATATATAGAATATACCATAAAAAATCTTTATTTATCAAGACATTTTTATCTCCTAAAGGAAATAATTGTGTGAAATTCCTCTTGATTTTTATGCTATTTAAGGTCTAAATAAATTTCATCTCTTTTTAATTTTTTGAGTTGTGATAAGTAATCTTTCCTGCCAATGGCAATAAAATGCATATAGCGAGGATATTGCACAAAATGGAATTTCCGGAATATTTTTCGGTTAAAATAGGCGAAGTTACAACTAATTACTGCAGAACATTCCTGTTTTTTGATGTGTTTGAGATAAAAAGAAAGAAAAGACTCTTGTTCTTTTTGGCTTAATGATTTCAAATAAAGATTATCTAAAAAGGCAACCTTAATATTTGTTTTTCCCCGTAAAGTCATATAATAATAATTTATGAGCCCCTTGACCTGATTATTCTTTTTAAAGATTAATGTTTCGGCTTTTTTTTTGAAAGAAAGTTGCCTGGAAAGCTCTTCCCGATTATCCCAAATTCTGGCCAGTTTTATTTTCTTATCTTTTGAATATAAATTCAATAGCTCCTGGCATTGCTCCAGGCCTTCTTCTTTTAATAAACTGATATTTTGAAAATATGTTTCATCTATTTTTATTTTTTCTATCCATTTTTTAAAAGGTTTTAAAAGAAGTATTTTCTCATAAAATTTCAAGGGTTCACATTGATTTACTTTTTTCAAATCTAACATTTTCACATAAAAATTAAAAGTGGCCAGTCTTTTTACCCCGTAATTTTCTTTTTGGGCAAATTTTTTTAAAAGCAGAGTTGATGAATGGCCTTTATCCTGATAAATAAAAAAACACGGGCATTTTCTTTTATCTATTATTTCCTTAGCCCTTTTTAAAAACTGGCTGTACCCCAGCCCTTTCCTTTGATGTTCCGGATGAACTGAAAATAATCCTCCTATATATGTCTCCAATTCCTGGTTAAAAAAGATAATTTTTCTTCTAAACCCGCCGATGAAACTAACTATTTTATTTTGTTTTTTAATATTAAACTTAATATTTCTTTCGGAGGAATTTAAAATCCATTCCAAAAAATCAATATCCATATCTGTCATACTCTGCTTTTCATAACCACTTTTCCAGACTCGTTCCATTAAATCCTGATATAGTTGCTCAAAGGATTGCTCATTATTATATTCCTCAATTTTATATGTCTCTTTCACAAAAAATCCCCCCCTTTCCTCACATAAAAAATCTTTATTTGTTAAAACTTTTTATCTCCCAAAGGACAGATTTAGGCATATGGTATTCAGTTTATTTTTTTAATCGAGGTGATTCATAAAGTTCATCGGGATAAACAGTAATTAATACAGCAGGATTTTTTTTAATTAGTTCAGCAATATTTTCCCCTACAAGGTGAACTTTGTATAAAGATAAGTCATAAATATTAATAGGTGTTGTATAAAGATCGTTTCTCAACCAATACGCTACTTGTTTAAACCGCTCAAGAAAAGAAGTCACCTCTATTCCTTTTCGTTCTGTGACAATTTGAACAGTATCTGCTGCCCTAAAAATATCTAAGGCAGAAAGTAATTTCTTTTCCTTATTTATAAAAAAAGCTTCATTATAAGAATCAAGTACTACCCATTTCTCTCTATCCGGCAACCAGACTTCACAAATTTCATGTCCACTGATTGTTACATATCGAGCTACATATCCCAATGATTGCAAAGCTTGAACCGTCAAATAACAATATTGCGCACAAAAACCCTCCTGGCCGGATCGAATTTTATGCAATAGTATAAGGGCATTCTGAGAAGGATAAACCTTTATATTAGAGGGTTCAAATTGTTTCCTTGCCCAATTCATAACACGCCTTGCGGTAACCCAGTCGTCATTTGCCCGCAATTTATCAAGGTGTTCTGAAAGACGAAATTCTTTTAACGCATTAGGAGTGTCATAGCGAAAAAGAAATCGGTTCTCGCTGACAACAGACATTTTTTCTTCTTCAGGAGTATATGGAATTTGAACCCGAGGGGGCAAAAAGTTGAATTTTTTATTCTTTTTCCCCGGCTTGATTAAAATTTTAATTCTTTCGTAAGGATGGACATCAAGAGGAAATCGTTCATTATCAATAAGAAGTGAATAAGAATGTCCCGGAAAAACATTTATTTCACTCATGCCCACGGAAGATTTTTTTTTATCTTCGGAAAGAAAACTTAAAATCCATCCCAAAAAAATACCTAATAAGAAAATAACACAGAAATAAAAAGATTTCTTCCAACCTTCCACCACTGCTCTCCTCTTAGACAAAAAAGATTTCAAAAGAATAATCTTTTAATATCTTCATTATTGCTTACATCATCCATATAAACTTAAATTCTCTAAATTTTATAGTTTTCCTGAACGTAATATGGCAATAGCCAACCATAAAGCCATTGCTCCGGCAATAAGAAAGCCGATAAGGCCTCCAATAGGAAGATCAAAAAGTAACGGACCTTTATCGGCCTGAATAACTATCGATGAACCAATAATTAAAGCGGCTATCACGACACTAAAAGAAATGCGACTACTAACTTTATCCATCTCGGAAATTAAATTTTCCAGGCCCTTATGCTCAAATTCTATCTTTAATTTTCCTTTTTTTATCTTGTTAAAGATTAAAGTTAAATCCTTAGGTAGTATTCTGGTAAATCTATATAATTCTTTAGCCAATTTTCTTATTTCCCTGGCTATCATTTTAGGACTATATTTTTGTCTTATTAATTTTGTAACAAAAGGTTTTGTTCTGGTTACTGCATCAAAATCCGGATATAATTTTTTCCCTACCCCTTCCATGGTAATCAATGCTTTAATGAGCAAAAATAAATCGGGTGGAATTTTAATCTTGTTCTGCGAAATAACATTTAATACGTTCGGTAAAACTTTATCCATTTTTAATTCTTTTAAAGGAATTTCATAGTAACTTTCCACTAAATCCGTCAAATCCAAACTCAATTTTTTAAAAGAAGCATCTTCATCAATTGTTCCCATCGAAATAAAAGAATCTATTATCGCCGGTACATCCTGTCGAATAACTGCAGTTAAAATATTGGAAAGCTGAATCTTTGTTTCTTCATCAATATGCCCTACCATCCCGAAATCTATAAAAGCAATACGCTTATCTTTTAAAACGAATATATTTCCCGGATGCGGATCGGCATGAAAAAAACCATAGGTAAATATTTGTTTTAAAACAGCATCCATTCCGTTTATGGCTATTTGTTTTTTGTCCAAACCGGCTTTTTCTATTTCCTCTACCTTGCTTACTTTTATCCCCTCTATTTGCTCCATAGTCAAAACTTTCTTGGTCGAAAAATCATGAAACACCTTAAGAATATAAACATTGTCATCACCTTTAAAATTTCTTCGAAATTTATCAATATTTCTTGCTTCCGTATTAAAGTCTATTTCTTTTAAAAGTGTTATCCTAAATTCATTAACTATTTCCGGGGGATTATAAAGCCTGGTTTCTTCGATATGTTTTTCCATTAATTGGGATAGTACGCTTAAAATATTTAAATCTGCGGTAATTATTTTCTTAAGTCCCGGTCGTTGAACCTTGACTAATACTTTTTCCCCTGTTTTTAATTCCGCTAAATGTACTTGAGACAAAGAAGCAGCCGCTAGAGGAAAAGAAGAAAAAGTATTAAATATTTCATCAATAGGTTTTTTGAACTCATTAAAAATCTGCTCTTTTGCTTCTTCATAGGAAAAAGGATTTACTTTGTCCTGTAATTTTTCCAATTCTTTACATAGTTCTATAGGAATTAAATCGGGTCTGATACTTAACATCTGACCGAATTTAATAAAGGTAGGACCCAGCTCTTCTAACATTCTGCGTATTCTTACCGGGACAGGCATATCGAAAAAATCGGATTTTTTAGTAGAAGCCAATCTTATTAACTTTCTACCCACAACATTTCTTTCGATATCTAACCGATCGATAATATAACCAAACCCATACTTGCCTAATACCTGTAAGATTTGCTTCAACCGCTGGATATTATGTATTCTCTGAATAAGATTTTCGGCGAACAATTAAAGATTCCTCTTATAAACAAAGATATTTACTTTAAAGATTATTTTTGTGCTATCTTCTTTTTCAATTGTTTGATTTCTGCCTTAAGTTCCTCTATTTCTTTCCTTGTCCCGATATTTACTTTTTCTAATACCTCTTCAGTTATCTTTTTAATTTGTTTTTCTAATTCTTTTTTAGTTTTCTCCCCTTTTTTGATCAACTCATCGACTAATTCTTTCCCTTCCTCCTGCCCAACTTCTCCTTTTTTGATTAATTCATCCACTACTTCTTCCGCCTTTTCCTTAGTCGTAATCAACGTTCCCAAACCTAAATTAAACAAATTTTTAAGTGTACTCATTTCGGACCCCTCCTTTTTTAATAAAAATTTCAACCACTAACAGTAGCCACTTCTCTTAGTATATGTTAACTATAAAAAAACTACCCGGGTTTGTCAACAAAAATTACTCTACCCCTCCTTTCTCGTAGGAACTATTTTACTAAAGCCGCAACAATCATTGCTATTCCAATTAATCCCCATAGATATCCTGATAGACAAAATAAATTATCGGATAAGGACATCCATTTTTTCAACCACTTTCTTGCTTCATCGGGAATAATAGAAATTATAAATCCAACAAAGATAATTAATATTCCTGCTGCTATTAAAAAAAAATTTGTTATTTCCATTGGTTTTTAAAAACTATACTTGAATTTTAAATATATCTCATCATTATTTTTAACTTTCCCAAAATTAGTAGTATCTTTTCCATCAATTAAATATGCTCCCAGGATTATTTCCGTATTGTCTACGGGATAATAATTCACTTCAGGAAAAATCATAGTAGCCAAATTATCTTCCATCTTATCCCAATCTTTAATCTCTACACCAAAACTTAATTTAGCCTTTAACTCATCGTTAAAAAATTTCTTTTCGATTCCAGCCATAAAGTAATCTTCTAAATTATCTTTACCTCTTTCATGAACAAATCCATGAAGGTATTGGCTGTTGATGTAAAGACCATTTTTGAAGGTATAATCCCAACCGGAAACATACTTGAAATAAACTTCGTCCTTTAAGGCAATCGATGTTTGTGTCCCCATTCCCAGCGTAGATGTCTCCATTTTTACTTTCTCAGGGATAAAACATGCTCCCTCAGTCCAGATACCAATATCGCCAATTGCCCCTGCAAGGTCAACCCCAATTACATGCATCCTTGGATAAATCATTTCGGCTCTTATATCCACCGTCGTAGATGTAATAGGGGTTATTTCCACTTTGTTAATCAAAGGGAAATCATCCCTTCCATAAAAATAGCTGACGGATAAATCGTTGTTTACTAAATTCCCGGCTATTTTTACAGCGAGCATTGAGCTTTCTTCCGGATTATTCTCCGGTAAAATTATTGAATCATTAAAATTGCGTAAGGTTATCCCGTCGGGAAAAGAAATAGGTGAGGAAAGCGCCGACGCCCACTCGCTGGAAGGAAGTACTGCCGGAGTAAAAAGGGGAATACATACCCCGGTAAAGGTATAACCTCCTAAATAGTAGGTCAGTTTCATAGAGTTGGTGCTCAATTTTCGTCCAAAATCCATTATATCTTCCAGATCATCAGGATTGAGATTATCCGTAGGATTGAGTTTGTCGGCTGTTCCCCAGGCAATTCTTTGCCTACCGACCCGTAATTCCAGATTATTAGTAAATAACTTGTAAAAATCAATATAGGCTTCTCTGAATTCAATTGTCCAGGGACTAATTTTTTCTTTACTTTTTTCCTGTAAATCAGATGATTGGGATACAGTAGGAAAGCCTAATCCTCTTAACCAAATTTCACTATAAAAATGTGCTCCGGAAATATCCGAATCAAGTTTTAATGCCAAACGATTATCGTTCCAGGTAAACTTGTTATTCTCTTCTTCCAGCCCTAATCTATTATCAGTAAGAACATAACCACTTAAATTTACTTCAGCAAAAGAGATTCTGGAAACTGATAGCAAAAAACCTGAAATTACCAAGAAAAATATAAGTTTACGCATTGTAAAATTCTCCTCCTTTATTCATTTTCTTACTTTCGCTTAAGATAACGTTGAGAAAATAATTCATCCTTTAGCCCCTGATCAAATTTAACTTCAGTAATAAGCATTTTGGTTTTGTGTTCTTTTTTAAGGTCGCTCATTTCTGTTTCTTTAGAAACCCAATATTTTGATTCTTTTACTATTTTTCTTCTTTCCATTACTTTCCAGAGTTTTCCCTCCGGGGAATAATATTCAATCCTGACTGGATAAAAATTGTCTTTTCTTACCCACATCACCAATTTAGAATAATCCTTTTTGATTCCTTCTTTAGGTTTGAGCTCAAGAAAATAATGCTCGCACCCTTTACTTTCCAATTCCTTTTCTTTTTCAGCAGATATCGATACTATTTCTTTTTTGCTTTCCATTAATCCCGGCACCCATTCATCGGCATAATTGATAGAAGCCATATCATCGTAGCTAAAATCAGTACCCGCAAAACTAGTATTCTTCACATGAGAAGCAATTCTTCTTATTTTTTTGAAAGCAGGTAAGTAGAGATACATCTTATCATTGGGTAAGTCTAAAAAAGCCAGCCCCTTCACATCCGCCGGAGAGATAAATTTAATCATTCTTTTTTCACTACCCTTCTGCAACATCTTTGCTTCTCTCTTTTTTTCTTTTCCTTTCTTATCAATAAGAATCATTTCCATCATAATTTCTTGATCCTTCGGTGCATTGGCAACAGTGTCAGATTTTTTTAGAATTTCAAGAGCGGTAAATTCTTTTTTTTGTGCCTCTGATTTTTTTTCCTGAGCTAAAGAAGGCACAATCATTAGTAAGGCTAAAACCCATACTTCTATCATTATAAAGAATTTTTTTGCTTTCATTTTTGAATCCTCCTTTTTATCTACCTCTTTTTATTAATAATCAACTTCCGTTATTGGTAATTTTTTTCACCCCCCCTTTCACCCCATTTTTAATTTTTTCCTTAACATTAGAGATTAAGTTTTTGGTTAACCGATCAAAGCTTCCAATGAATCCGGCTTTAGTTAATAAAATTAATGCAGGTAACAGAGTAATTGAACTCAAAGCACTAACAATCATAGTTAGAGCAATTAAATAACCAAACCTTTGCATAGGAACGATATTTCCCAAAACTAGTACCAGAAAACCCATCATTACTGAAAGAGCGTTGATTACAATGGCTTTCCCCGTCGTTTCTAAGGTTTTATCCAGGGCTTCTAATTCATTCTTCCCTTTGGCAAATTCAACCTTAAACCGGGAAATAAAATGGATTGAATAATCAATTCCAATTCCTACAGCTACACTGCTAATTAAAACGGTAACTATATCCAGCGGTATATCAAAAATCGACATTACGGTAAAATTGAAGAGAATCGTAAAGATAATCGGAGATATTGAAATCAATCCACCAACTAAAGATTTCAACCGAAAGGCAAGAAGAATAAAAACTAAAAAAATAGCAATGGAAAGACTGAAAACTTGACTTTGTATTATTTTCCGATCAATATCCATATAAATTATCGGCATTCCTGTTTGTGCGACTGCTAATTTAACCTGATTATCAATAGGACCGTTTGTATTGTTGAAAAATTTACTATATTTTGAACCGGACAGAGCAAACCAATCTTCATTTATTTCCCAGATATCATCTCTTAAATCTTTCAAAAATTCTTCATCTTCCCTTAAACTCCGTGCAAAAAGTGGCTTTAATTCCCCAATAAGCTGATTAGCCCTTACCCACCTTCCCTCCTCATTTATAATTGCGATAATTGAAGAAGCCGTATATTCCAGAATTTCAGGTTCTTCAATGTAAAGTATTTCCGGAACATCTTTTCTTAAAATGGCAATAATATCCTCTTCTCTAAGGGTAGTCACCTGCAACTTTTTTGCAATATCACCGATAATTATTGTAATATCCTGTTTTGATTTTATTTGGATATCTGCTTCCTCAGAATGGAAGTATTTACTGATTTTTGTTTCTATAATCTTTATAGATTCCTTATCAAATCCTTTCTGCTCAAACAAAACGTTTGCAGTAATTACTTTCCTTAAATTCTCCTCACTGATTACTCTTTTATCTCGTACCTTTTCAAAAGTACGGAGGTTTTTTTCAATATCCCACTTTATTTTGGATAAGATTTGCTCTACACGCTGCTTTTTCAATTCCTCAGCCAATTTATCAGAAGCCAGAGAGATTTTGATTTTAACCAAGTCGGTATTAAGTTCTTTTTTTAAATAACGATTCACTGCCTTTACCAAAACATCAACTTCCTTTGTCTCTACCGTTCCCATTTTAGCTTGAATTAAACCTTCGGTAGCTTCACTATTTATCAATTGTTCCAGAACCTCCTGCCCCTCAATAAAAAACCAAAGATTTGCTACCTCTTCTTTAGTTTCAGGAATAGTAGAATGACCGTTCATCACCCAATTCATTTCACAAATTAGGTCGGCAATTGATTGGGGGTCATTAACATGGGGCTGAGCATCTAAAAACTTCTCCAGTTTTACCATTTCTTTTAAAACGAAAGGATCTTTCAAATCCCCGTTGACTAACAGTTGAATAGGGATAGAACCACCTAACTTATTTTCCATCATTTCCTCGGCTTGCCTAATTTCACTGCTTTTTTTAAAGTAATTAATCATATTGACATTTCGATTTAAATGTGGAACAACAAAAAAACTTATCATCATCAATCCAGCACAAACCCCAACAATAAGTTTTTCTTTTTTGAGTATAAATTTTCCTAATTTATCCATCATTCTTGTTGTCCAACCATCTTCTACCCCCTGATGATTTAACTTAATTTTTCTAACTTTCAACAGGGAAAGAACTGCCGGTAAGAAAGTTACCGAAACAATCATAGCAAAGAAAACACCGACAGCAGTAAAAAGACCAAACTCCCTAATCAACCCTAAAGGAGAAGATAAAAAGGCCAGGAACCCAATCAAAGTAGTAATCCCGGCCAATAATATGGGAATACCTACTTCACTTAGGGCATCTTTTATCCCCTGTATTTTGTCGTCTCCCTTACAAATATCTTCGTTGTATTTAGAAAGCATATGGATCCCATAGGCACTACCAATAGCAACGAGTAAAACGGGCACGGCATCTGAGGCAATAGTAAGAGGAATTTTTAATAAACTCATTATTCCTACTGTCCAGATTGTGCTCATCAAGACACAGGACAACGGTAAAAATATCCCTCGCAGGCTCTTAAAACTACAAAAAAGTATTAGCATCACCAGGATAACAACCATTGGGGTAAGTTTTATTAAGTCAGCCTGAATTATATCGGTTAAGAAAACCATCTGAAACGGTATACCCCCATAATATATTTTTTCTTTGCCCGATGTATTTTGAACTATCTTTTTCATTTGTTGGGCAACAGTTATTTTATCAATATCCTCTTTTAGACGGGCAATAATTACTGTGATTTTACTATCAGCAGAAACCAGGCTCCCTCGATACATATCTTTGGAAAGGGTATATTCTTTTATCTTTCTAATTTTTTCGGAATCCTGAGGAATATCATCTTTGTCTATAAGTTTTCCCACTTCCAAGCCACCCTCAATTTTCTTAATGTCCAAAATATCAGTTAGACTCATCACCTGGGAAATTTCATCCATACTCTTAAACTTTTGGGTAATTTGATTAACTCTATTCAGGGTTTCGTAGTTAAAGATATCTTCTTTTTCCAGAGCAACTACAGCCAGGGAATTGCCTCCGAATTTATCTCCGACCTCATTGAAAAGTACCACCAGTGGATCGTTCTGAGGTAAATAACTCAAAATATCACTGTTAATTTTTATATCTTTTACATGATACCCTAAAAACAAGGTAACACCCACGGTTACCAAAATAATTATTATGCGGAATTTAAGAACAAAATCAGCAAATTTTCGCATTTTTTTTCTCCTCTTTTAATTTAGTTTTTTTCTCCGGTAAATTTCCTTTATTAATGCTAAGTTAGATAAAGTTGCTAACTCCCCCGCTTGAATACATTCATCTGCACGATTAAATTCCGTAAACTTAACCTGTCCTAGTTGTGGGTTAATAAGTATATCTACTTTCCCTCCTCTTAACGACGATTCTACCATCTTCTCCTCCGCTATTTTTATTGCCTGGTATAGTACAGTAATAATATTGGGTAGTGATTCATCTTCCTCTTTCTGAAATCGGTTAACAATCTGTTTCCACTTCTCACTGCTTACCAATTTCTCTTTTAACAGTTTATCAAATTTAGTTCTGATAACCGCAAAATTTAACTTTGACAAATGAGATTCATTATGTTTGATGGATAAATTTTCCTTTGGTAAAACAGAAGCAGGTGATAGAAGTTTTTTAGAAGGATTTTTTCTCTTCGGACCGGAAATAACATTAACCGCAATAATAATATCTGCTCCCATTTTTTTCACTACACTTATTGGGATAGGATTAACCAATCCTCCATCGACTAAAATTTTTTTCCCACTCCTGACCGGAGTAAAAATCCCCGGGATTGAAACACTGGCCCGGATTGCATCTACTATCGACCCTTGATTAATAACTACTTCCTCTCCTGTTTCAATATCTGTAGCCACAGTAGCAAAAGGCATTTTGAGTTCCTCAATCTTTTTATTCTTTACCAGGGTTTTGATGAAAGTTTTCACTTTTTTCCCATTGATAAATCCCGACCTGGGAATAACAAAATCCATTAACCGGCTTAATCTTTTCCAATCCACTTCCATCGCTATTCTTTCCATCTCATCCACAGACATTCCTACGGCATATGCTCCACCAACTAATGCCCCTATACTCGTTCCCGCAATTAAGTCAATGGGGATTTTATTTTCTTCTAAAACTTTTAATACACCAATATGAGCCAAACCCCGTGCCGCTCCGCTTCCCAGAGCCAAACCTATTTTTACTTTTTTTCTCATCATTAAATCTCCATCTCATAAATTCTATACTTCTTATAAATTTTCCCTCCGATAGCCATATCAAATTTATTAATTAAATCATTATCTTCCAAATTCCAACTCAATTCACACCATTTATATCCTAATTTAACTATATTTTTTTCTGTTTCATAAGATAGAACGGCAATAATTCCGTTATTCCGGTATTCTTTTTTTACTCCCCCAAGGATTGAACGAACTCCGTCTATTTTTCTCTTATAATATAAAAATTTCAATATTCCAATCAGTCCTAATTTACCGTTTAATTTTTTCAATACCTGATTAAAGTCCGGAACGGTAACACTCACCCCCACAGGTTTGCCTTTTATTTCCGCAAAGAGAACCAACTCAGGAATGGCAATTTGTTTAATATTTTCTGCAGTCAAATCCATTTCATCATCTGTCATTGGAACAAAACCCCAATTTTTTTCCCAGGCAGAGTTATAAATATCCTTAATAAATTGAACATCTCTTTTATAATTTTTCATATCAAAAGGCCGTACTTTCACCATTGTTTTTTTCTTAATTCTCTCTACGAGTTTTTCAATGCGTTTGGATATACCGTCTTCTATCTTTTTGAGTAGAGCATATAAATCTTTTGCTTTTAGAAAGCCATATCGTTCCATAAATTCAAGATAATAGGGTTGGGTATAAGACATCATTATTGTGGGCGATTTATCAAACCCTTCCAGAAGAAATGCACATTCTTCGTTCATACTAGGATTTACCGGACCACGAAAAATCTCCATTTTCTCCATTTGACACCATCTTTTGGCAGTATTGAGTAAAACCTCAGCAACAGAATAATCCTCAATACATTCAAAAAAACCAAAAAACCCGGTTTTCTCCTGATGAAAACTATTATGATTGTGATCAATAATAGCAGCAATTCTCCCCACAACCTCCCCACGCCTTTCAGCTAAAAATAATTCTCTTCTTGCATGCTTCCAAAAGGGATGTTTTTCTGTATCAAGTAAATTCTTAACCTCTTTAATTAATGGTGGAATCCAAAAAGAATTGTCTTGGTAAACTTTCCAGGGAAATTTTAAAAATTTTTTCAAATCTTTCTTGCTTTCAACAATTTTAATATTTATCCCGTTCATTTTTTTCTCCTTGTCAATTCTATACTCCAGGGCCATCCCAAAAATATATACTTACAATTTCTATTAATTTAAACTTTTATTTTTTTCTAAAATATCCTTCATTCTTATTTCTTCTTCTACAATTTTTACCGTATCTCCAATAGTAATAAACCTCTGAAAATAGTTAGTATCGATAATATTAATCCCAAATTCATCTTCCACAAACATCAGCAATTGAGCCAAGTCCAACGAATCAACACCTAAATCATCAATGAATTTAGACTCTAATTTTATCGTTGATTCATCAACCCGGAGTTTACTAACCACAATTTTTTTGACTTCATCAAATAGTGACATTTTTTCCTTTTAAACTATTCAAACATTTTGGTTTTTTGTTCCATTTTTTAAACAAAAAAAATAAGCTACCTTTTTATAATCCCATTAAAAAGAATTTCCATCAATTTATCTATATTCTTTTCTATCTCCGGTAAAGAGGTTTTCACTGACCAGGGATATTCCAAACCCTTTAGTGCAGAAATAATCGCAAATGAAGTCACTTCTATATCACGAATTGCAAATATTCCATTTTTTACTCCCTCTTTTAGAATTGCTTGAATTGTTGCAATTTCTTCCTGAAAAGTTCTCTCTCTTATTTTTTCTATAAAAGCATAATGGTCAAGATAATCATCCTTGAGAGCACTGTGAATATTAGCCAGCTCACTAAGGTATTTCATTCGAGTCATTATATATGCTCTGATTTTCTTTTGCGGTGTATGCTCGTTGTTTATTGCTTCCTGTATTTTATCTTTTAAAAATCTATTCTCTTTTTCAACAACCTCTCTAAAAATATCTTCCTTGCTTTTGAAATAATGATATAAACTTGCTTTCCCCATCCGGGCGGCTTTGGCAATTTCATCAACGGTTGTTTTAATTAAACCATACCTGGAAAATATTTTTTGAGCAACCTGAGTAATAATTCCCTTTTTCTCGTTTGTTTTCAATTAAATACACCTTTCTAAATATTCGACCATTTTAGTTTTATGTTTTGATTGTAGCTTACTTCGTTTAATTTGTCAAGTTTTTTTTAACCTATCCCAGATTGTAATAATTTCGTCCCGGGCTTTTCCCTGCCCATATTCTATAACTGTTTTCCTCTCGATCATCGCCTTTACCATTGATTCATCAAAACTTATTTTCCCGATAAGAGGAATATCATTGCTTTTACAATATTCTTCTATTTTTTCCGTCATCTCTTTATTCAAATCATATTTGTTGATGATTAATTTAACCGAAAGTTTAAAATGCTTTACCATATTAATTACTCTATCCGCATCGTGAAGGCCGGATAATGTTGGCTCGGTTATAACTAACGCATAATCCACCCCGGATAATGAAGCAATTACCGGACATCCTATCCCGGGAGCACCATCAATAATAATCCAATCACAATTTTGTTTCTCGGCTAATTCTTTTGCTTTTTGTTTCACCAGGGTAACAAGTTTCCCTGAATTTTCGGATGCTATTCCCAGTTTGGCATGAACGAGAGAACCAAACCTGGTATCCGATATATACCATTCTCCTGACACATTCTCTTCCATTTTTATAGCTTTGGTAGGACAGACAAAACTGCAAAAGGCACATCCTTCACAAGCAATAGGATCTACCTCAAATTCTTTTTCCCCGGAAACGTTTATAGCGGAAAAACGGCACACCTGAGCACATTGCCCACATTGATTACAAAGTTCTTTATCGATAACTGCAGTTACCCCGCTTTTAAATTCATACCTTTCCTTTACTTGAGGACTAAGCAATAAATGCAAATCAGCAGCATCAACATCGCAGTCTGCCATTACTTTGTTTTTGGCTAAAGAAGCAAAGGCCCCGGTTACTACAGTTTTTCCCGTTCCTCCTTTACCACTAATTATCACAATTTGTTTCATTATCAATCCTTGTATAATTTAATTTTCCTGCTTACTGCCCACCGTTACTTTTATCTTATTCAACAAATCCATAAATTTATTTTTATATTCGGGGAAAGCTTCAACCATAGGGAGCCCTTTGGAATATGCAATTGCTATCTCTTTTTTAAAAGGAATATTCATCAGTATCGGAATATTTTCCTTTTTACAATATTTCTGTGTTTCTTCATCTCCCAAATCACAACGATTAATAACGACGCCAAAGGGAATCTTAAGTTTTCTCATTACTTCCACACTTAATATCAAATCATTAAGGCCAAAAGGGGTTGGTTCCGTTACTAACAGGCAAAAATCAGTTCCTGTAATAGAAACAATAACCGGACAGGAAGTTCCGGGAGGGGCATCAATAATCACTGTTTTTTCAGAATTTATATGTTCTTTAACCTGTCGAATTAAGGGGGGAGCCATTGCTTCCCCAATATTAAGCTTCCCCTCAATAAACTCTATCTCTTTTAAATTACCCTTATTAACTACCCCGATTAGTTTATTAACTTCTCTTATTGCTTTCTGCGGACAAAGAAAACTACAGGCACCACAACCATGGCAAAGCTCTTTAAAAACCAAAACATCTTCTTTCAATACCGCTATAGCGTTATAAACGCACACCTCGGCACATTTACCACAAAAATTACATTTTTCTTTATCAATTTGAGGAATAGGAATAAAAGCCGGATATTTATCTTTAATCTCCGCTTTTATAAAAATATGAGCATTGGGTTCTTCTACATCACAATCTAAAAGTTGTACATTATCCTCTATAGAAAGGGCAAGACTGGTAGCTACCAATGTCTTTCCCGTACCGCCTTTACCGCTGGCTACTGAAATAATCATATACTTTTTTTCTCCCTCAAAAAAAAATAAAGCCAAAATGTATTTTGAACGACTTAGCAAATTTTCGCGTAGGGATAGACTTGCCCACCCTTTAAATTTCTCGGGCGACCAAAGGTCGCCCCTACATTAAATAAGCGTTAAAAAAATACACTTAATTTCTAGTCATTTTTGTCCCACAATTCGGACAACTCCTTGAAGTACAGGGAACCCCTGCCTGATGGGCAACTTTATTGCCGCACTTCGGACATAAACAATAACCTCCCGGTCCCATACCAGGAGGGCCTCCTCCAAAACCTCCTCCTCGACCTCGTCCTCCTCCGCTTCCCGGACCCCCGCCAAACGGACCTGTTCCATCTCCTCTGGGCATCTTAATCACCTCCTTAATTTTTAATTATTCTAATTTTGCCCCGGCATACCGAATTTCGAATTTACACTAGGTCCCTGGGTTGATTTTAATTTACCTTCTTTATATTGTTCTATTGTCTCTTTAACCGTTCCCGAAACCCCGGTAATTATTTCTACTCCTGCCGCCTGAAGGGTTTGAAAAGCATTAGGCCCAATATTTCCCGACAACACGGCTTTAGCCTGTTTCCCGGCAATAAATTGAGCGGATTGAATCCCGGCACCACCCATTGTTTCTCTATTTGGATTTTGAATCGCCTCAAATTCTAAAGTATCACTGTCTACTACAATGAAATATTGGCATCTTCCAAAACGGGGATCTACCGTGGAATCTAAATTATCCCCTTCTGCAGTTATACAAATCTTCATCTTTTTACCTCCCTTTTCTATTTTTTATTATTCTTCATCAGGATGGTCGCACACACTCTTGTCAATACCATATCCCCTGCCTGCACCCGGATTACAAAGGCTTTCTTTGTTTTCTAACGTTCCTTTTTTAAGCTTTTCTATTACATCGTTTATTGTCCCGGTTATTCCTACAATTGTTTTTATTTCTGTTTCATTAAAAAGCTGCGCTGCCCGGCCACCCATTCCACCGGCGACAATATATCCTACCCCTCTTTGATGTAAAAACTGCGGGATAAATCCCGGATGATGTCCCGGATTATCAACAATCTCTTTTTTAACCACCTCATTATTCTCAATATCTATAATAGTAAAAGTCGGACAACGTCCAAAATGGGCAGAAACAAAATCTCCATCAGTTGAAATTGCTATTTTCATAATTAACCTCTTTTTCCTTTTGAAATTTAGGTGGGAATAGAACTATTCATTCTACTCCCACCTAACGCTTACTCATTGCTCTTTGATGATACAGCCGATTCTAATTCTACTATGCGCTGGTTTACCAGCTTAATCTCTTCCTGCATAGCTTTGGACTGTTCTTTCAACATTGCAGCTTCTTGTTGAGGGGTAATCTCCGGAGCATACGGAGCAGAAGGATAAGCATTTCCATAATAAGGCACTTCATAAGGATATGCAAACCCTTGCCTACCAAAACCCCTGCCAAAACCTCGTCCCCAGCCACTACCTCTACCCCCACCACGGCCAAAACCACCACGGCCTCTACCGGGAAGACCACTCATATAACCTGGGGCAGGGTAACCAGCACAATATCCGGCTGCCCGACCAGTCATCGGCCCTAATCCACGAGGACCTGTTCTATCTCCACCTGGCATCTTAATCACCTCCTTTTTTTATTAATGACAACCATTTTTATTTATGCCAAAAAATATATTCTTCCACTTTCTATTTTTGACATTTGTCACACAATCCGTAAAATTGAATAAGATGATTTGATATCTTAAAATTATATTTTTTAGTAAGAGCCTTCATCGTCTGTGAAAAAAATTCTTTGGCTTCATCAATAAAATCCGTATAGTCTATTACCCTGCCACAATTGATACATACCAAATGATGATGCTGCCTTATTCCTTCAGGCCCTTCTGCTAATTCATAACGGGCTTTTCTATCTCCAAAATCAAATTTGAAAACCAACCCCATTTGCACAAGTAATTCCAAAGTACGATAAATAGTAGTAAGTCCAATAGCCGGATACACTTTATGTACTGCCATATATATCTCCTCAGCACTTAAATGTTTCGCCGCTTTACTTAAAACCTCTATAATAGTTTCCCTGGGTATAGTCAGTCTATATCCACATCCTCTAAATTTTCCGTGCCACCAGGGTGGCCCTTTGCCGTTTCGTCCGGGCATCTTTAATCATCTCCTAATGGTAATGGTTTTCATTCCCAGTTATATTATACATCGTACTCTAAATTTTGTCAAGTCTTTTTTCTGAAGGTTTGTCCCTCCGGCTTTTTTATAAGGAAAATAAAAAAGTTGCATTTATATAGCTGATTAGATATTTATTATCTTTTCCCCTTTTACCGGAAATATGGGAAAACCACAAAGCAAAGTTAATGTTTTCATCTTTATGTTCAACTTTTAATTCTTCACGAAGAAACTCATTTTTTCCTTCTTCAGAACGCATTACAAGAATATTGTTTAAAAATTCTTGTAATGATATTTTTGTTAAAACCTCATTATTTTGAAATATAACAAATTCGTGATGACTACTATCAACTTCAAATCTATATTTAACCCCATCAATTTCACCGACATCCCCTGCAACTTTATTATTTTTAGAATAACTACTTAACATTGCCATATAATTGTATTTTGAAACATCCAACACCTGTTTTGGAATCTGAGAAGTATTTAAAGAAAAATATTCGTCGTTAATTTTCCCATTCTCCCATCGGTTAACATAAGTAAACCCTATCAGCTCTTTAACTATCTTTGACGGTAAAACAACGGAAAAATAACCCTTTTTTCCACTTTTTTTATCTTCCTGCTCTTTAAGCAAGGTCAAATCCCGGCTAAATAAGGGTTGAATACCGT
>CBDUZB010000006.1:0-23341 GCA_965371605.1 uncultured bacterium | reverse complement strand
TTAACTTTGTGCCTCTGTGCCTTGATGCCTTTGTGCCTTTTTTTTGTCTTTGTTTCGTCTCTCGTCTTTCGTTTGTTGTCTCTCGTCTATCGTCTCTCGTCTCTCATTTGTTGTCTGTTGTCTATGGACTATGGACTGTCGACTATGGACTTTTGTTTGTCTATTATCTATATCCAGGGACTAATTCTGTAATCTTCTATATGCATTTTGAAATCAGATTTTATTTTTATTTTCCTTCCCGTTTTTTCTTCTAATTTTTTTATTTTTTCTCCGGAAAAATAATTTGCTACCGGAGAAGAAAGACTTACCATAACCCCGATTATTCCCGGGGTCTTAGCCATTTTAATAATTTCCTTCCTAATTTCCATACTTATAGTTTTTACCGAAATCACCATGCCTGTCCCCCCACAACAGGAACACGTATCACACAACACATTCATAATACTTTCTCTTTTTCTTTCTCTGGTCATCGCAATCAAGCCCAAAGAACTTACAGGAACTATCTTAATTTTTGCTTTATCCGCCTTCATATTTTTTCCTAAAGCAGAAATTATTTTTTCATTATTTTTTCGGTAACGCATACTGACAAAATCAACAATGATAATTCCACCGATATTTCTCAATCTCACCTGTCGGGCAACCGCCACCGCTGCTTCTAAATTAACTGCCAGTGCTGTTTCTTCCGAGTTTTTGCTACCGACAAAACGCCCGCTATTTATATCAATAGCACATAACGCTTCTGTTTCTTGAATAATAATATATCCCCCGGAAGGCAAATTCACCCTGGCCTTTATCAGTTTTTTTATTTCTTTTTCCAAATTATACTTTTCAAATAAAGGTATTTTATTCTGATAAAAACTTATTTTCTTTTTCAGATGAGGAAGAACCAAACCAACAAACTCCAGGACATCTTCATATTCTTTTCGTGAATCAATTAAAAACAAATCCACATTCAAAGACAACATATCCCTCACTATTTTAAAAATAATCCCTAAATCTTTGTGAATTAAAGCAGGTGCGGAAAAAACACCATATCGGGTTATAATAGATTTCCACAAATTAATTAAAAACCTGCTCTCCCGTTTCAAATCATTTATACTGCTACCTTCTGCTTCGGTTCGAAGAATACACCCATCATTAGCGGATAAAAGTTTTTCCATTATCCCTCTTAATCTTATTCTTTCTTTTTTATCCGTAATAAGCTGAGAAACTCCTATCTTTTTGCTGTCGGGCATATAAACAAGGCATCTTCCCGGCAAAGAAATAATGTTAGTGACCTTAACCCCCTTAGTCCCAATAGCTTCTTTGGTTATCTGGACAAGAATTTCTTTTTCCAGGACTAATTCCTTACGAGCAATTTCCTTTATATTCGAAAAATCCAAATAAGCATTTCTCCCTAAACCAATATCAACAAAAACTGACTGAATTCCCGGAAGGATGTTCTTTATAATCCCTTTATAAATATTTCCCACTATTTTTTTTTCTTCCCGTCTCTCTACAAAAAACTCTACCGGCTTCTCTTTTTCTAAAACAGCAATCCTTATCTCTTCTTCACTGGAATTAACTATTATTTCCCTATCCATTACCCCTCCGCCCAACATATTTCAAAAAATATTTATTCCCGAATTATCCAACAACCGTATTCTTTTTATGTTTAAAGTCTTTGTCTCTTCATCACTCAAATTAAAAATTGCCCTAATAACTAATTCCGGCTTTACCTGTTGCCCTCCCCGACAGCATAAAATCAAATTTATCGCCTTTTCTTTACTTAAATTTATACTGGAAATCAACGGACATACATTTATTTTTTTAGGGCCTTTCTTTGTCTGTTTGGTTATTAATATTTTCTTCTTTAATAAAAACTCTCTTATCTTTTCCGCCGCTTTATCTTCACTCTCCGGCACTTTAATAATATATTCTGCCGTTTCAACCAATGATTCCAGCGATGGGCTGGAAAGTGGAATTTTTTTTATTCCTGCTATCTTTATACCAACAGGCAATTGTTCCAGTAATCTTTCCTTTATTTCTCTTAAACTCGCCTTTTCCCTGAATTCTACATCCATAAATTCCGTATCACTCATATAACCCACCGGCAAAGCAGGGCTGAAAGATGTTTTTATTTGAGGATTAAATTTATGTGAATATACAAAAGGCAACCCTGTCCGGCGTAACACTTTTCGTAAACTTTCTATAAATCCTAAATGCGAAATATATTTTAATTCTTTTCCTTTTTTTAACTTAATTCTTACCTTTTGTACTTTTTTTTCGACGAAATTTTCATTTTCTACGGCTTTTTCTTTTTTCTTTGTTTTTAATATTCTCCCGTTTTTTTTGTTTTTCGTCTTTACCTTAAAGATCACGTTTTTGTTTATTTTTCTGTTCACTCCGCAACTATTACATTTCTCCCTGGAACAATCCTTGGTTGTTTTTCCCTCTTTGGCTTTTTTATACTCTTTCCATAAAAATTCCTTTTCCACTCCAAAATCCAAATGGTCCCAGCAAAATACTTCTTTGGAACCTCTTACCCTTTGATTATAACTTTCAGGATCTATCCCTTCTTTTTCAAACGCTTCCTGCCAGAGGCCAAATTTAAAATGTTCCGTCCACAAATCTAACCTGCACCCTTTGAAATAAGCTTCTTTTATAACCCTCCCCAGATTCCTATCCCCTCTCGCAAACACTCCTTCCAAAAAACTACTCTCTACCTGCTGAGTTCTCACCTGCCCGGGTAACACTTTTTTTAAATATGCTTTTTTTCTTATTAATTCTTCCATCCCTTCCTGGGCTACCCATTGAAAAGGGGTATGCGGTTTAGGAACAAAAAAAGAAACCGTAAAATTTAAATTTAAGGAAGAATGTTTATTTTTTATTTTTTTTACCAACAAATTTATTGCTTCTATGTCTTCATCTCTTTCAAAAGGTAATCCAACCATAAAATACAATTTAATCGTTCTCCATCCATTTTGCACAGCAGAATGAATGGAAGAAAATATTTCCTCTTCCGTAATTCCTTTATTAATAACATCACGCAATCTTTGACTCCCGGCTTCAGGAGCAAAAGTCAATCCTGTTTTTTTATTCCTTGTTAAATGGCCGGCTAAAACAGGAAAAAAACAATCACTCCTTAACGAAGGAAGCGATATGGATATCTTTTCATCTTTATATTTATTTTGCATTGAATCTACTAAGTCCAAAATTTGTGAGTAATCACTGGTAGACAGTGATAAAAGTGAAATATCTTTAAATCCCGTGTTTTTTAAACACTCCTCGGTAATTTGCATTAATTTTGTTTTGCTTCTCTCTCTTCTGGGGCGAAGAATCATTCCCGCCTGACAAAACCTACACCCACGGGTGCAACCACGCTGAATTTCCAGGGTTAATCGATTATGCACAATATCCATCAGAGGAACTAAAGGCCTCACAGGAAAAGGAGCCTTTTCTAAATTTACGACCCTTTTACTTATTTTTTTCGGAACATTTTCTCTATCAGAAACAATTTCTTTAAAGATACCATTTCTTTTATAATTTGTTTTATAAAAAGAAGGGATATATACTCCCGGAATTCTACTTAAATGCATTAATATTTCTTTTTTCCTGTCTCCCCGTTTATATCCTGTTTTAGAAATCTCATCAATAATTTCTTCTATTACTTCTTCTCCCTCACCTAAAACAAAAGCATCTATAAAATCAGCCAGAGGTTCCGGATTACAAACAGCAAAACCACCGGCAATCACCAAAGGAAATCCTTTCTCCCGTTCCTCGGAATATAAAGGTATTTGCCCTAAAGTAAGAATATTTAAAATATTGGTATAACTTAATTCGCAAGGAATAGAAAACCCTAAAATATCAAATTCTCTTAATGGTTTTTTTGTCTCAATGGAAAAAAGGGGAATATCTTTTTGTAATAAAAATCTTTCTAAATCTACATCCGGAGCATAAACCCGTTCACAAAAAACATCATCGCGGGAATTAATAATATTATACAAAATTTGCATCCCAAGATTAGACATGCCAATTTCATAAATATCCGGAAAACATAGGCAAAATTTTAAAAAACCCTTTCCTTTTTTATGTATACTATTCCATTCGCAATTAGTATACCGGAAAGGTTTTCTCACTAAAGGTAAAATTCTATCAAGATTAATTTTGCTCATTTTCATTTATAACATCATTATAGTATATTTTTTACTATTTATTATCTTTTATTTTTTGTCTGTCATTCCTACGGACAAACTGTGTCATAATTCTGCTCTTTTGAGGCAATTGTAATTGCCTCATGAACTTGTACTAAGCTTGTCAAATGTATGAGGCATCATTATTATTCGTTCCACCCAATAAATTGAGCAACTACAAACTAAAAAATAAATTCTAAATAAAAACAACTATCTAACAAAACTAATTAGAAAAATGAAGGTAAAATATGTTTTGAACGACTTAGCAAATTTTAACAAAAATAAGCCTGTCTGAGCAAAAGCGAATTGCTTCTTTTTAGCTTGTTTTTGCATGCCCATAGGGTAAAATTATCCGTCTAGAGAGAAACATGTTTTACCTTTATTTTCCTCGCTCCCGCCTTAAAGATTGGCGAGACAGGCTAACTCCCAACTTCAAAATTCAAAACAACTACTGGATTCCTGCTTCCCAGACTGTGTCACAACTCCATTTTTTGCGGCAATTGTAGTTGCCTCATTTATGAGGCTCCTCGACAAAATCATTAAGCAGCCCCAATAAATTGGGCAACTACATCAATTATGACACACTCTCTCCGCAGGAATGACATAGCCTGATAAATCAGGCAACTACAGTTAAAAATCTATTCTTTATTTTTTGTTTTTTATCTTTGTCTTTGTTTTTTTGTAGTTAACTTATAACTAATAACTCATAACTTATAACTGTAGTTTCTATCTATGGACTATGGACTTTTTTTATCTTTTCTTTAATAAGTATACCGCCTTAAATGAATATTTAACAGTAACCCTATAGCTACCATCCCGGAAACTAAAGCTGACCCACCGTAACTAAACAAAGGTAACGGTAACCCTGTTATAGGCATAATTCCCATTACCATTCCTACATTTGTTATTGTATAAAATAAAAACATACAAGAAATTCCCACTGCCAGAAAACTACCAAACCTATCCCTTGCTTCCATAGAAATTTTTAACCCGCGCCAGATAACGATAAAAAATAAAAAAATTACCAAAACCGCCCCGAAAAACCCCCACTCCTCTGCCACAACCGAAAGAATAAAATCCGTATGTTGTTCCGGCAAAAAACCTAATTGTGTTTGAGTTCCATTCAAAAAACCCTTCCCAAAAAACCCTCCCGAACCAATAGCAATTTTAGATTGAATAATATGATAACCGGACCCCAACGGATCTATTTGAGGATCTAAAAAAGCCAAAAGGCGTTTCTTCTGATATCCTCTCAGAAAAAAATTCTGCAAAAAACAAGAGGAAATACATCCTCCAATAACCAGCAAAGAAGTAATTATAAAATTATTAAAATTCACTGGAAACTTAAAATTAATTAAGAGATAAAAAATTACTGCCAAAATGAAAAATATTGCTAAAATAAATACTATTCCCTGCAACCAATGAGTTGCAGCCATAGTTACAAATTTTAAAATTACCGAATTAATCAGAATATCCTGATGAAAAGAAAGATAAGTAATCAAAAAAGGAATCCCCAGCGTAATACCCCCATAAAGAAGAACAGATAAAAGATAAATACTTTTTGCCCCTCCTACAAACATCATCGCTAAACATACGGGCAGTAATATCATCGCTGAACCAAAATCCGGCTGCTTCAAGATTAAAATCATCGGGATTAGCGTAAGGAAAAGAGGAATAATTAAAGTTTTTAAACTCTCTATCCGTCGATTATTTTTAGACAAATATATCGATAAGGCAAAAATAAAAGGAATTTTAGCAAATTCAGACGGTTGGATGGAAAAATTACTAAAAACAAACCAACTCTGTGCACCTCTCACAGTTTTGCCTAAAAAAAGAACTACAACTAAGAAAATTAAGGAAAAAAAATAAAAATAATAACCATATTGCCCAAATATTTGATAATTTACGACAATAGCAAGAAACATCAATACAAGTCCTACACCTACCGCAATTAATTGTTTACTCCAAAGAGGAGAAGTTATTTTCCCATGATAAACAGCACTAAAGATAAATAATATCCCCAAAGCAATAATTAATATAGTAGAGAAAAAAAGTAAATAATCAAATTTTCTGTCACTATTCTTGAAACCCATTGTTTTCCATTCCCACCCTTAAAATATCCTTATTTTCTTTCCCTTCATTTAAAAAAGAAATTGCTCCCTGTAAAATTTTACGCGCTACAGGAGCCGCCACTGCTCCTCCGCTTCCACCGTGTTCAACAAAAACACAAACTACTAATTGAGGCTCTTCCACCGGTGTGAAACAAATAAACCATGCATGATTTTCCCCGTGAGGATTTTCTGCAGTACCTGTCTTTCCCCCAACAGAAAGATTCTCTACATAAGCGCCCCGTCCCGTACCTTTTTCAACGGTTTCTTTCAAACTTTTCTTTATAAACTTTAAAGTACTATCAGATATTTTTATGTCTCTTATTTTATAAGGTTTTATTTCCCTTATCAAGTTGTTTTTATCATCAAAAACTTTTTTCACTACATAAGGACGATACAATTTCCCTCCATTAACTACGGCACAAACTGCATTAGTCATTTGTAATGGTGTTACTAAAAGATATCCCTGCCCAATGCTAAAGTTTAAGGTATCCCCATCAAACCACGAATCACCAATTTTTTTCTTCTTCCATTCAGGAGAGGGAACAAGCCCTTTTTTTTCCGAAGGCAAATCAATTCCTGTTTTCTCCCCCAACCCAAATTTCTTTGAATAATCGGATATATTTCTTACTCCCAATTTCAATCCCATTTCATAAAAATATACATCGCAGGAATTAGCCACTGCCTGAAGAAGGTTCTGTCTCCCGTGTCCTTCCCTTTTCCAGCATCTGAAAACCCGCTCTTCTTTCCCGCAGGTCAGGAACCCTTTACAAAAAACAGTATCGTTAAGATTAATTTTTTCCTCTTCCAGAGCAGCAAGGGTTACTAAAATTTTAAATACCGAACCAGGTGGATACTGAGCTTGAATTGCACGATTTAACAAAGGATACTCAATCGAAGTAAAAAGATTATTCCATTCTTTGATATTTAACGGAACAGTAAAAATATTAGAATCAAAATCAGGTTTACTAACTAAACTTAAAACCTCGCCATTTCGGGGATCCAAAATCACTACTGCCCCCGAAGCATCCCCCAAAGCATTTTCAGCCAGTATCTGTAATCTATTATCAATAGTAAGCATTAATGTTTTCCCCTTTGCCGGTGTTATTTCTCTCACTACGCGCAATTCACGGCCAAGAGCATTAATCTCTATTTGCTTACCTCCTTCTATTCCCCTTAATTCAGAATCGTAAACTTTTTCAAGGCCAATTTTACCCACAATATTTCCCTGCCGGCATTCATCTCTTCTTTTCAATAATTCATTAGAATTTATTTCCCCTATATACCCTAAAACATGTGAAGCAAAATTTTTGCGGGGATAAAATCTTACGGTTTCCGTTTGAATATTAATTCCCGAAATATTAGGCTTCTCTTCGGCAAATTGAAACATCTTTTTTCTTCCAATATTTCTCATCAGGCAAGAATAAGTAAAAGGATATCTCTTTTGAAAGGAAATTTTCTGAATAAAATTCTCTTTATTTTTATCTTCACCTAAAATATTATTTATTTTATCTACAGATTTTTCTATATCGGAATCCGACAGGTTTAAAGGTGAAAAAAGAAGTGAAAAAGCACTGCGGTTATCTGCTAAAACCTCCCCTCTTCTATCTAAAATCGCACCCCGGGGAGCTTGTTGAAAAAGTATTTGAATACAATTTTCTTTGGAAACTTCTTTAAAATATTGCTTGTTTATAATTTGTAATTGAAAAAGTCTTAGGCAGAGGACAAAAAAAACAAGCACCAGAAAATAAAGAAAAATAAGAATTCTATTTTCAAACTTTTGATATTCAATTCCATTCCTTTCAATCTGCCACATACGTCTTCTCCCTCCACAATTTCGCCCACCAAACTAAAACGACGAAACATAAAGGGGCAAGTAACGCATTATACAAGGGCAAAAATAACAAGGTTTTCTCTGAAATTATTACTTTCCTTTCCCCAAAAATCTTTGTCAACACCCAAAACCAGAAACAATAAAAAAAAGTAACAAAAAAAACAACCACCCCCTGAACAAAAATATTTCTTTCATCTACTTTTTTCTTTAGCAATCCTACAAAAAATCCAATAACGGTAAAAAGCAACGCATTAGCACCAAAAATGCCTATAGACAAAGCATCTACCACTATCCCCGTAAAAAACCCCATCATTTGCCCTTTATAGGAACCGTTATAGAGAGAAACCCATACAATTAAAATCAATAGTATATTAGGGATTACACCAAAAAAAGAAACCCGCCACAGAAAAGAAAATTGAAAAGTTAACATTAAAATGAAAGTAAAAAATAGGAAGGAAAATCTTTTCATCGTTTAATTACTAAAACATCGGATATTCGATTAAAATTTATAACAGGAGAAACCAGAGCCCCCCTAAAATACCCGGGAGAACCCTCCACTTGTACAGTTTTCACTGTCCCAACTACTATTTGTCCGGGAAAAACGCCACCGTACCCTGAAGTTACTACCTCATCCCCAACTTGAACATTTGCTTTAGAACTAAGATATTTCATTATTAAATCTTCTTTATTTTGTCCTTCTATTAATCCATCTTCTTTGTTTCTTTTTATATAGGCCGCCATTGCAGAATTACTATCCGTAATTAACAACACTTTCGAGGAAAAATAAGAGGTTTCTATAACCCTCCCTATTACTCCCTCACGACCCTGTTGATAAGTAATTACTATATCATCGTTCTTTATCCCGTCTTTTGTACCCTTATTAATAATAATCGCACTATACCAACTATTAGGTTCCCGCCCAATCATCCTGGCTACAACCTGCCTTTTATAAGACAGATTACTTTCATATTGAACTATCTCTTCCAATCGTTTATTCTCTAATTTTAACTTTTCAAAATACGTTTCCTTTTCAACAAAATGCTTAATGTCTTTTTTCAATCTAACATTTTCTTTATAAACTGAGCCCATAGCATAAATTCTTTCTGCTACACCATGGCTTTGTCTCAAAACATCATCTATATGTGCAGGTGCAGCGGAAAAAACATAAAAAATAATATTTCTAACAACCCCTATTTCCCGATCCATCCGCAAAGACATAAAAATAACGGAAACAAATATTAAAGAAAAAAAAGTAAACAAAGTTTTCTTTTTTTCTATAAACTCCGCCATTTACCGGCTTCTCTCCAATCTATTCATTCTGTCTTTGTCTCTTTTAAGAGCATCTAATTCCTCAAGATATTTTCCTGCTCCCAGTGCAACGCAGGTCAACGGATCAGGAGCAATACTTACCGGAAGTTCTGTTTCCTTTTTAATCAGTTCAGGAAAACCCTTAAGCAAAGCTCCCCCCCCTGCTAAAATAATTCCCCTATCTACTAAATCAGCGGATAATTCAGCAGGTGTTTCTTCTAAAGTATTTTTTATGCTCTCTACAATAATCTTTATAGGCTCACTCAAAGCCTTACCCACTTCTTCCGAGCTAATCTTAACCGTTTTAGGTAAACCAGAAACTAAATCCCTTCCTTTTACTTCTACTGAATCCATTTCCGCAAATTCAGGAGCAACCGACCCAATATTAATTTTCACATCTTCCGCCGTACGTTCCCCGATTAAAAGATTATATTTTTTCTTGAAATATTGAACAACGGCTTCATCCATTTCATCTCCGGCCACTCTCACTGAATTAGTAACCACCATTCCACCCAAAGAAATCACTGCTACTTCCGTAGTTCCTCCCCCTATGTCTACAATCATATTCCCCGCCGGTTCATATACCGGAATATCCGCACCAATTGCTGCTGCCATAGGTTCTTCAATTAAATGAACTTCTCTGGCTCCCGCCTGAGACGCTGATTCCCTTACAGCTCTCCGCTCTACCTCAGTAATCCCCGAAGGAACTCCAATTACTATTCTTGGATGAAGCAAAGCTCTTCGATTATGTACCTTCTTTATAAAATAGCGAATCATTCTTTCCGTAATTTCAAAATCAGCAATTACACCGTTGCGCATAGGACGAACAGCTATAATGTTAGCCGGTGTTTTTCCAATCATCCTTTTTGCTTCCGATCCTACTGCCAGAACATTTCTTGTTTCACGGTCAATTGCTACCACAGAAGGTTCACGCAAAATTATCCCCTCCCCCTTTACATAAACAAGGGTATTCGCTGTCCCCAAATCAATTCCCATATCATTGGAAAATAATCCAAACAAATAATTAAACATTACAACCTCCACCATGAAATTTAAATTATATTGTCAATATTTCAATTGTCTACAAAATAAAAGCGGAAAATGAAGGAGAACAAAAGAAAAGGGGAAAATCAAAAAATAAATTATTCCGTCAACCGAATCATACAAACTTGTGCACCGTCTCCGGCGCGAAAACCAAGTTTCAAAATCCGGGTATACCCTCCACTTCTCTGAGCATATCGAACAGCTAAAACGTCTATAAGTTTCTTTACTGTTTCTTTATTGGTAATATCTTTCTTAATTATTCTACGCGCAAGGGCATCGCCTTTTTTAGCGCGGGTAATAATCTTTTCAGCAAACCGTTTTAATTCCTTTGCTTTGGCTGCCGTAGTTTTTATCTCCTCATATTTAAATAAATCGTTTGCCAAATTGCGCAATAAAGATTTCCTTTGCGCACTATCTCTGCCCAATTGCCTTCCTACTTTCGCTCTGCCCATAAAACCATTTCCTCCAAGTCTAATTAATTAGTTTAATCACACAATGTTCAAAAATTACTACATCCCCAAAGAAAGCGATAATTCTTTAAGTTTATCTTTTATTTCTTCCAGAGATTTTCTTCCAAAGTTTCTCCGTTGTAACAAATCATCTTCTTTTCTCTTTATTAAATCTCCCAAAGTTTTTATCTTTGCTTCTTTTAAACAATTAGCAGCCCGCACAGAAAGCTCAATAATTTCTACGGATTGCCCAAGCATTTCCTGAGAAGGGCCCCCTTCTTTTTCTTTCTCTTTGGTTTCTTCTTTTTTTTCTACAATTTTTTCTTCGTCAAAATTAATAAAAATAGTCAAAGAATCTTTCAAAATCTTAGCTGCATAAGCAAGGGCATCCTGAGGTAAAACACTGCCATCCGTCCATATTTCCATAATTAATCTATTGTAATCGGTTACCTGTTCTATTCTGGTATCTTCCACCTCATAATTCACTCTGACCACAGGACTAAAAATAGAATCAATCGCTATGGTTCCAATAGGATGGTCTTTCCTCTTATTCTTTTCACTGGAAACATAACCACGGCCTTTATTTACTTCTATTTCCATTTCTATTTTCCCATTATTATCCAAAGTAAGGATGTGTTGATCTAAATTAAGAATTTCCACATTAGAATTTCCTTGAACGTCTCTTGCCGTAACCTTTCCTTCTTTGGACACTTGCAGAGAAAGTATCTCAGGACCTGAAGAATATAATTTAAAACGCATCAATTTAAGATTCAATATTATATTAGTTACATCTTCCACTACTCCCGGCAAAACAGAAAATCCATGCATTACCCCTTTAATTCTCACTGCAGTTACCGCCGCACTTTCCAAAGAAGAAAGAAGAATTCTCCTTAAGGAATTACCGATTGTATGGCCATATCCTCTTTCAAACGGTTCAGCAATAAATCTTCCGTAAACATCAGAACTTTCCCCTTTATCAATAATAAGCCTTTCAGGGATAACTAAATCATTAAACATCATCTTTTTCATACCCCCATCATAAAGTATTTGATTTTCATCTAATAAATAAATTTTACAAATCACTATTTAGAATATAATTCTACAATCAATTGCTCTTGTACCGGTATCGACATCTCTCCTCTATTGGGCAAATTAAGCACAGTCCCCTCCAGTTTTTTTTCATCAAATTCCAACCAGGAAGGCAACCCCCTTTTTTTGCTTTCTTCCAATGCACTTTTGATTTGAATATTTTCTTTGCTTTTTTCCCGTAGAGTAATTTTATCCTGAGCTTTCATTCCATAGGAAGGAATGTCTACTGTCTTACCATTTATTGAAAAATGCCTATGCCGAATAAGTTGCCTTGCCTCTCTTTTTGAACTCGAAAACCCCAAGCGGAAAACTATATTATCAAATCTCAACTCTAATTCAAGCAAGAGATTTTCTCCGGTCATTCCTGGTTTCTTCTCAGCTATGTGAAAATATCTACGAAATTGACGTTCCAAAACACCCGCCATCCTTTTAGCTTTTTGTTTCTCCCTTAATTGCAATGCATACTCTGAAATCTTGGTTCTCCTTCGACTGCGTCGTCCGGGAGCCACTACTTTCTTTTCCATACTGCATTTAGGAGTATAACATCTAATCCCTTTTAAAAACAATTTTGTCCCTTCTCTTCTGCACAACCGACAAACCGGCCCAGTATATCTAGCCATTTTAAATCATGTCCTCCTTTTAATTTATACCCTTCTTTGTTTCGGCGGACGACACCCATTATGAGGAATAGGAGTTATGTCTTTTATAGAAGTAATCATCAACCCTGCCGATTGTAAGGCCCGAATAGCTGTTTCCCTTCCTGAACCCGGCCCTTTAACCAGAACAGCTACCTGTCTTAAACCCATTTCCTGCGCCCTTTTGGCACAAGTTTGTGATGCAATTTGTGCCGCAAAAGGGGTTCCTTTCTTCGCCCCTTTAAATCCTACAGCACCCGCACTTGAGCAACTCAAAACCTTCCCCTGTTCATCGGTTATAGTTATAATTGTATTATTAAAACTCGATTTAATATGAGCCTGCCCCTGAACCACACCTTTAATTACCTTCTTCTTCACTCCGCCCTTTTTCTTTGGTGGCATCTCCCCTCCTCTTTTTTTTTATACATTTTAAATTACAACTAAAGATCCCTTGTCCCTTAACTTGTTGTTATTTTTTTGCAGATGCCCCGCTCTTTTGTTTTTCCACACGGGAAGACCCTACGGTTCTTCTGTTTCCTCTTTTAGTTCGTGCATTAGTGCGCGTTCTCTGCCCCCTTAAAGGCAAATTCTTGCGATGTCGTAAACCCCGATAACTACGGATTTCTATCAGTCTTCTTATATTCTGATGAATTTCCCGCCGTAAATCTCCTTCTACTTTAATATTATCCTGAATAAAATTATTTAATTTACTTATCTCTGCCTCGGTCAAATTTTTCACCCGGGTACCGGGATCTATCTCCAGTACTTCTAAAATATGAAGAGCCAACATCCTTCCAATACCATAAATATAGGTAATCCCTATTTCTACCCTCTTATCCCGCGGTAAATCCACCCCTGAAATACGAGCCATTTAATCCTCCCCCACAATATTTCTTTATCCTTGTCTCTGCTTGTGCCGCAAATTAGTACAAATAACCCTTACAACACCTTTTCTTTTTATTATTTTACATTTCTTACACATTGGCTTAACTGACGACCTGACTTTCATTTAACTACTCCTTATCAAACAAATTATTTTTATTTCGTTCTATAAGTAATCCTTCCCCTGGTTAAATCGTAAGGAGACAATTCCACTTTAACCCTGTCCCCCGGTAATATTCTAATAAAATGCATCCTTATTTTCCCTGAAATATGGGATAAAACCTTGTGCCCGCTATCCAATTTTACCCAAAACATTGCATTAGGTAATGTCTCTACGACTATGCCTTCTACTTCAATTTTTGCTTCTTTAGTCATAATTAATTTCCTTATCTTTCTTTATAAACAATTACCATTCGGTTAATATTTCCGGGCCATTAACGGTTAGAGCCACCGTATGTTCAAAATGTGCTGACAAACTCCCATCTTTAGTTACCACAGTCCAATTGTCATCAAGAACTTCCGTCTCCCATCCACCCAAATTGACCATCGGTTCCAGAGCAAAAACCATTCCTTCCTTCAAAAAAGGGCCACTATTCGGTGAACCATAATTCGGTATCTGCGGATCCTCATGCAACCGGGCACCAATTCCGTGTCCGACAAAATCTCTCACTACCGAAAAATTATTAGATTCTACTTCTACCTGAACTGCATTCGACAGATCCCCTAATCTATTCCCCGAACACATTTTTTCAATCCCACAATATAAAGACTCTTTAGTAACGGCTATCAATTTTTTAGCTCTCTCACTTATCCGGCCTACCGCCGTTGTAAAAGCCATATCCGCATAGTATCCATTATATAAAACCCCGATGTCTAAACTCAAAATATCCCCTTCTTGCAACATTTTTCTTTTGGGAATACCATGGACTACTTCTTCATTTACGGACGCACAAATACTTGCCGGAAACCCTCTATACCCCAAAAAAGCCGGCTCAGCCTTCTTCTTCCTAATCATCTCTTCTGCCCGCTTGTTGAGTTGATACGTTTCCACTCCAGGTAAAATCTCTTCTTTTAAAATCCTGCAAACATCTACAGCTATACGACAACTTTCTCTTACTTTATTTACTTCGTCTTTCGATTTTATTACAATCATTCATCTATAACCTTACACAAGCGAAAAAAAATCTCTTCAATCATTCCATCCCCTTCGATAATAAAAAGATTTTCTTTTTTTTCGTAAAAAGAAAGCACCTGCCCTATATGTTTTTCATAAACCAATAACCGATTTTTTATCGTTGCCTCTTCATCATCTTTTCTCTGATAAAGTTCTCCGCCGCAGGAATCGCACACCTTTTCTTCCCGGGAAGGGTTGAAAAGCAAATGATATCCTTTTCCGCATTGCTTACAAATTCTCCTACCGGATAATCTCCTGACTACTTCTTTCTCCTCTAACTTTATATATAAAACTTTTAAAGGTTCCCTATAATTCTTATCTAAAGATTCTGCCTGAGGCAATGTTCTGGGAAATCCATCCAAAACAAAGCCTGCGACATTTGACTCCTGCCGTAATTCCCTTAATACAATTTCTAAGACTATTTCATCGGGAACTAATCCGCCCCCTTCTACTATCCGTTTCACTTTCAAACTCAGGGCATCCTCTTTTTTAATTGCTTCCCGAAATATATCCCCTGTAGAAATATGAGGTATTTTATATTTTTCCGACAACTTAAATGCCTGAGTCCCTTTACCTGAGCCAGGTGCCCCTAATAAAATCAAATTCACTTTTTTATTTTTTCTCCCATTTTTCTGAAAAACAAATTACTTCAGATTAAACTACCGACCTCTACCTCTAATCCTGCTTTTTTTTGCAAACCCATCATAATGACGCATAATCAAATGAGATTCTATCTGTCCCATCGTATCCAAACCTACACCCACAACAATCAACAATGCCGTTCCTCCAAAAAAGAAAGGGGCATTCAACCATGCCCGCAAATAATCCGGTAAAACAGCAATTACTGCTACAAAAACCGCTCCCACCAAAGTTATTCTTACTAAAATTCTGTCAATGTAATTAGCGGTAGCATCTCCCGGACGGATACCCGGAACAAAACCACCCCATTTTTTCATATTGTCCGCCAAATCCTGCGGGTTAAAAGTAATTGCCGTATAAAAATAACAAAAGAAAATAATCAACCCCACATAAATTAATTGATACATCCAACTACCCCTTGACCACCAACTGGTAATCAATTTCCCCATTGCTGCATCAGGAAAAAATTGGGCAATAGTCAAAGGAAAAGAAAGTACACTTACTGCAAAAATTACAGCAATTACTCCCGACTGATCTACCTTTAAAGGTAAATAAGTAGTCTGCCCTCCATACATTTTTCTTCCCACAACCCTTTTAGCATATTGTACAGGAATCCTTCTCTGTGCCTGCTGAACAAAAACTACCGCAGCAGTGATTGCTAATATTATCGCTAAAAGAATTAAAACGGTAAATAATGAAATCCCCTCACTTTTCAAAAGAATAAAAATATTTTTTACAGCACCCGGTAATCTATCAACTATTCCCGCGAAAATAATCAAAGAAATTCCATTTCCTATTCCCTGCTCAGTAATCCGCTCTCCTAACCACATAATAAATACGGTTCCCGTAGTCAAAGTCAGTACCGTTAATAACTGAAAATTTATACCGGGATTCATTACTACCGGTGCTTTATTCGGTGCTTCCATTGCCTGCATCATAAAAGTTAGTCCGTAAGATTGAATCGAAGCGAGAAATAAGGTTGAATAACGAGTAATTTGGGTAATTTTTTTTCTCCCTTCCTCCCCTTCTTTAGACAACTTCTCCAGATAAGGAATAATTGTTTGTAGCAAGGACATAATAATGGATGCATTAATATAAGGCATCACTCCCATAGAAAAAATAGATAATCTGTTTAATGCCCCTCCGGAAAACATATCCAAGAACCCTAACAAAGTATTTGTTTGCGTTTCAAAAAAAGCTTTCAGGGCTACTCCATCAATCCCGGGAGTAGGAATCGCTGCTCCTATCCGATAAACTACCAATATTCCCAGAGTAAACAATATCCTTTTTCTTAACTCCGGTACTTTAAAAATACTTCCAAATCCACCTGGCATAAAGTCCCCTTATTATTAGTACAATTAAATTATAGTTAAATTTCTTTTTTCTAAGTGACTACTTAAACAATCTGAATCTTTCCTCCGGCCGCCTCTATTTTTTGCCGGGCACTTTCACTAAAGGCATTTACCTTTACCTGTAAAGATTTGTTTATTTCTCCCTTACCCAAAATTTTTACCATAAAATCTTTTTTCGTCAATCTCATTTCCCTTAAAAGTTGAACAGTTACTTCTGTTCCCTCTTTAAACCTTCTATCTAATTCAGAAACATTTATTATCGTGTATTCTTTTTTGAAAGGTGCATTTTTAAAACCCCTTTTAGGCAGTCTTCTGGTTAAAGGCATTTGTCCACCCTCAAAACCTACCTTGACCCCTCCGCCCGCACGGGCATTTTGTCCTTTATTCCCTCGGCCACAACGCAATCCTCTCCCCGAACCAGGACCACGCCCTACCCGTTTTCTCTTTCGTCTGCTACCTCTTGCCGGTTTAAGTTCATTTAAATTCATTTCCCTTTATTCTCCATAAAATTGTAGATATTAAAATTATTTTTTCATTTGGTAATTTTTTTTCTAAGATCCATTACTTGTTCTTTCGTACGCAACCCTTCCAGTCCATTCATAGTGGCATAAACAACATTAATAGGATTGTTTGTGCGCAAAGATTTGCTTAAAATATCCTTTATCCCGCAAGCTTCTAAAACTGCTCTCACCGGCCCACCGGCTATTACACCTGTTCCCGGGGAAGCTGGTTTTAACAAGACTCTACCTGCTCCAAATTTACCCATTATTTCATGAGGGATAGTCGTATTACGCAGGCGAATTTTTACCATATTTTTTTTTGCCCTTGTTATTGCCTTCTGGATAGCCCCCTGAACTACTTTTGCTTTACCCTTTCCAACCCCTACACGATCAATTTCATCCCCCACTACAACCAGGGCACTAAAACTAAATCTCTTTCCCCCTTTTACCACTTTTGCTACTCTATTTACAAACACTACTGTTTCCTTTAAATCACCTGCTTCCTTTTTTCCGTCAATATTTTTGTTCAATTCTTTCTCCTCCCCATGCAACATCCCTGAATTCTAAACTCAATTTACCACAACATAAACACATCCTAACAATTACCCTCTTTTAATATCACTAAATTAGTTCTTCTCTTGCGGGCAAAACCTAATTTCTCCGGAATAAATCTTCCATTAAAACTGAAGGCCAATTTTTCTCGCGGCATCCGCTAAAGCCTTTACTTTCCCGTGATACTTATAACCACTTCTATCAAAAACTATCTTTTTTATTCCTGTTTTTTTTGCTTTTTCGGCAATCAAGCTACCTACTTTTTCCGCTGCGGAAATATTCCTGGAACCGGATAGTTCTCCTTTTATTTCAGGAGATAATGTAGAACAGGATACCAACGTCCGCCCTTTTTCATCATCGATGATTTGCACATAAATATGTTTCAAACTCTTATATACACATAATCGCGGACATCCTTCTACTCCTGAAAGAATTTTACGAATTCTGGAATGCCTTTCTTTTCTCTTTTCTAAACGTCCTTTTTTCATATCCCTACCTCACTTTTTTTCAAGATGTCCTTTTATTTCTTGCCCCCTGAACCACCTACCCCGGCAGCTTTACCTGCTTTTAGTTTCACCCGTTCATTCAAATATCTAATTCCTTTTCCCTTATACGGCTCAGGTTTTTTAAGGCCGCGAATATTACTTGAAATCTCACCTACAATCTGCTTATTAATCCCCCTAACAACTATTTGATTTTTCTTGGGATCCACCGAAATATCTACCTCATCAGAAAAAGGAAACTCTACAGGGTGAGAAAAACCTAATTGTAAAACTAATTTTTTTTCTGACACCGATGCGCGATATCCTACTCCCAGTATCTGCAAAGTCTTTTCAAACCCTTCAGTAACACCTTTAACCATATTAGCGATTATTGCCCGCGTTGTCCCATGAAGAGCTCTATATAATTTGGCATCTGACGGACGGCTTACCAATAATTCATCTTCCTTCACCACCACTTTCATTGTCGGGTGTATTTTTTGTTCCACTTTTCCTTTAGGACCCGTAACCACGACTACACTATTATTTATTTCTATTTTCACACCGGCTGGAACCTTCACCGGTTTTCTCCCTATTCTACTCATTTATTTCTCCTCTTACGCACAAAAAAATTTTCTAAATTACTTCTTTGTTTTTTTAACCCAAACTTTTAATTACCAAACATAACATACTATTTCCCCGCCTACCTGCACCTGACGCGCTTTTTTATCTGTCATTACTCCTTTAGAGGTAGAAATTATTGCCATTCCCAACCCACTAAGGACCACGGGGAGTTGATCAAATCTCTTATAAATTCTTAAACCCGGCCTACTAATACGTTTTATTGTTTTTATTATTCTCTCTCTGGGATAAGCATATTTTAAATAAACACGCAAAATTCCCTGTTTCCTGTCAGAAATAAGTTTATAATTAGCAATAAACCCTTCCTCCTTCAAAATCTCTATTATTTCTTTTTTCACCTTTGAAGCAGGGATATCAACCTTTTCCTTAAATTCCTTATTCGCATTTCTAATTCTTGTTAACATATCCGCAATTGGATCCGTCATCGACATTTTTCTTCACCCCATCTTTTTTATTTACTTTATTTACCAACTGGATTTAGTTATCCCGGGGATTTCCCCTTGATGAGCCAACCCTCTAAAGCATATTCTGCATAGACCAAAATCCCGCATATATCCTCTGGGCCTTCCACACACACTACAGCGATTATACTTGCGTGTCTTATACTTCTGTTCACATTTTTGTTTATAAATTAAACATGTTTTAGCCATACAATTACTCCTTTATTTCTTCTGAAAAGGCATTCCTAATAAAGTCAACAATTCTCTTGATTCCTCTATCGATTTAGAATTAATTACAATCGTAATATTTAAACCTCTTGTTTTTTCCACCTTATCCGCTTTTATCTCGGGAAAAATCGATTGCTCCCGAATGCCCAAATTATAATTGCCCCATTTATCAAAAGCACTGATTGAAACCCCTTTAAAATCGCGAATCCGTGGAAGTGACGCATTTACCAGCCGTTCAAAAAAATCATACATTCTATTGCCCCGCAAAGTAACTTTTGCTCCAATAGGGACACCTTCCCTTAATTTGAAATTAGAAATAGATTTCTTCGCCTTGATAATTAAAGGAACCTGTCCGGTTATAGCCGATAATTCCTCTCGTGCCTTATCGATGATTTTTACATCATCTTTAGCTTCCGACAACCCCATATTTACAACTATCTTCTCCAAACACGGTACTTGCACTACATTTTTATATCCGAACTTTTTTGCCAACTTGGAAATACCCTCTTTTTTATAAAAATCTAAAAGCCCTGCCATCGTTCTCTCCCTTAAAAAAATAATTCTTTTCTATTTTAGACTATAATTTCACCACATTTTTTACAAATTCTTATTTTTTTTCCATCAGATAAATAATCAATACTCACTCTTGTAGGTTTATTGCATTTATTACACACCAACATTACATTAGAAATATGTATTGACGCTTCTTTTTCTCTAATTCCTCCCGGCTCTGTTTGAGTAGAACGGGTATGTCTTTTTATAAAATTTATTTTACTGATAATTACCCTTTCTTTAACCGGAAAGACCTTCAGGACCTCTCCTGTCTTTCCTTTATCTTTCCCTATTAAAACCTTCACTTTATCCTTTTTTTTAATATGTAACATTTCCTCTCCCCTATCAAAAACGATCCCGCTATTCGCCCTGTGTTTTTTATATTATCCCTTTCCTGATTAAATAACTTCCGGCGCAAGAGAAATTATTTTCATAAACTTTTTATTTCGCAATTCCCTGGCTACCGGACCAAAAATACGTGTCCCTTTAGGCTCATTTTTATCATCAATTATTACCGCACCATTTTCGTCAAATTTAATATACGAACCATCTGCCCGTCTATATTCTTTAACCGTTCTTACCACCACAGCCCTGACCACATCTCCCTTTTTTATCGCTGCTCCAGCAATAGCTTTTTTCACGGCACCAATAATAATATCCCCTACCCGGGCATATTTTCTTTTTGTTCCGCCTAAAGCCCTTATGCACATTATTTCTTTAGCCCCGGAATTATCAGCAACTTTTAATCTAGTTTGTACTTGAATCATTATTAATTCACTTCCTTTTCAATTAAATATTTTTTGATTTTTCTATTATTTCAGCCAGATACCATCTTTTATTTTTACTTAACGGCCTGGACTCAATAATCTTTACTTTATCCCCCAAATGCGATTCATTCTTTTCGTCATGAACCATAAAAGAAGTTGTTTTTTTAATTACTTTACTATATACAGGATGCCTAACCTTTCGGGAAACTTTTACTACCCGAGATTTATTCATCTTATCAGAAATAACTTCTCCTATTCGAACTTTTTTTATTTTGTTTTCCATTATCTCCACCTCTCCCTATTTAACACCCCTTAAAATATTTCCATTCTAAAACATTATTAATAATTCTATTCTTTCTTAGTCTTCTGCTCGGTTTCTCGTTCCAATAAAATTGTTTTCATCCGTGCAACATCCCTCCGCAAACCCCTAGTTATCAAAGGATTTTTAGGAGAAATCATTGCTTTCTGGAATTTCAACTTAAACAATTGCTCTCTAACCGCTCTTAATTTTTCTTCTAATTCAACAAGCGAAAGTTCTCTTATTTGTTTTACATCCATCATTATCTCCCACGACTCTATTAATCTATATTTTAACTATTAAACAACAAACTAAATTTTCTTGCGCATTAAAAATTTGGTTTTAATCGGCAATTTGTATGAAGCTCGCTTTATCGCTTTTTTTGCATCTTCTTGGGACAATCCTTCCAATTCAAAAAGAACTCTTCCCGGCTTTACTACTGCTACCCAAAATTCCGGCATTCCTTTTCCCTTCCCCATTCTGGTCTCAGCCGGTTTCTTAGAAACAGGTTTGTCCGGAAAAATTCTAATCCAAACTTTTCCCCCTTTTTTAATCGAACGTGTTAAAGCTACACGCGCAGATTCAATTTGGCGGCCTGTAATCCATGCCGGGTCCAATGCTTGTAGGCCATATTCCCCAAATGAAACCTCTGTTCCCCCTTTTGCCCTTCCTTTCATTCTTCCCCGATGTGATTTGCGATATTTAACTCTTTTCGGAACCAACATCTTTTTCTCCCTCACTCAATTTTGCTGTTGCATTCTCTTTATTATCATCTTCAATATTACCGGCTTCTTCTTTTTTGTCCGGCATTACCTTCTTGCTTTCTTTCTTAATTATTTCTTTCTTGAATATCCAAACCTTTACACCAATTCGGCCGTAAGTAGTAAAAGCTTCTTTAAAACCGTAGTCAATCTCAGCTCTCATTGTTTGCAGCGGAATTCGCCCTTCTTTAAGCCACTCAGTACGTGCTATTTCCGCTCCTGATAATCTACCCGCAACACATATTTTAATTCCGAGAGCACCTCTCCTCATTGTTCGTTCTATAGCACGATTCATCGCTCTCCTATAAGCTATTTGTTTTTCCAATTGAAAAGCAACGTTTCCTGCCACTAACTGAGCTTCTAATTCCGGGGCTTTTATTTCAATAATATTTATAAAAGCTTTTTTGCTAATCAATTCTTCTATGTTTTTTCTTAAATTTTCCACATCCTGGCCTTTTTTACCAATTACAATCCCGGGACGGGCGGTAAAAATATTCATCCGGACATAATCTCCTGCCCGTTCTATCTTTACCTTAGAAACTTCTCCATATCTTGTTTTCTCTTTTATTAACTTACGAATTTTTAAATCCTCCGCTAACAAAACAGGAAACCTCTTTCCTCCAAACCATTTTGCATTCCAATCTTCAATAAAACCTAACCGAAAGCCTTTAGGATGTACCTTTTGCCCCACGTTTTTTCCCCTCCTCCACTTGTTTATCCTTCCATTTTTTAATAATTACTTCTTTTACTCTCCAACAATTATTGTTACATGACTGGTTTTCCTGCGATATATTGATCCCCGTCCCATAGCCATGGGTCGCAATCTTTTTAAAACAGGGCCCTGTCCGGCATAAGTCTCTTTTACATATATTTTATTCTCGTCTACATGTTTACCAATATTAGCAACTGCGGACTTTAGGGTTTTCATTACCATAGGTGTCGCCATCTTTTTGGTGAATTTGAGTAACTTATAAGCATGGGAAACACTCTTTCCCCTAATTACATCCAATATTTGATTTACCTTCCGCGGCCCTACACGGGTAAAACGAGCAATTGCTTTTCCTTTCACTTTTATACTCCTCCCTCTTAAAACAAACTATTCCCGGCTCCTTCACAACCTAACATCCAAATATCTTTGTCTTTTATCTGTCTTTCTTTTTGTCTTTTATCTGTTGTCTATGGACTAAATCTGTTTTTGCCTTTAACTTTGTGCCCCTGTGCCTTGATGCCTTTGTGCCTGTTGTTTTTTTTGTCTTTAACTTATAACTCATAACTAATAACTTATAACTGTAGTTGTCTGTTTGTCTATGGACTATTTTCTCAAACTCCCAACTTCAAACTTCAAACTTTTTTATTTTTTATCTTCGTTTTTGTTTTTGTCTTTGTCTTTGTCTTTTAACTTTGTGCCTCTGTGCCTTGATGCCTTTGTGCCTGTT